>NZ_JACJUP010000857.1:0-3140 GCF_014748295.1 Planktothrix sp. FACHB-1355
AACTTCGCTAAAAGTAGATTCGGAAATAAAAATTTGGCCACCCACTGTAAATGTTTCGATCCGAAAAGCTAAATTAACTTGATTGCCAATCACACCATATTCAGTGCGTTTTTCCGAACCGATGTTTCCCACTACGGCTTCACCTGTGTTAATGCCAATGCCCATTTCTATTTCTGGATAACCCAAGGAAGCTAGCTTTTCATTGACGGACTGCATTGCTAACTGCATAGCGATCGCGCAAGCAACGGCTCTTTCAGCCTCATTTTCTCTAATTGTAGGAGCGCCAAAAAGAATCAGAATCCCGTCGCCCATGAGTTTATCAATTGTGCCATGATAGTATGTAATTACATCCGTCATGTATCCCAAATAAATGTTGAGTATTTTCACCACTTCTTCGGGTGAAAGTTGTTCCGACAAAGCGGTAAAACCTCTTAAATCGGAGGCGATGACAGTAATTTTCCGCCTTTCGCCGCCAAGCTTCAAACCTTCGGGACTTTCTAACAAATTGGCGACAATTTCATCTGTGAGGTAACGCCCAAAGGTTTTGCGAATTTCTGCGGCGCTGTGGGCGAGGTAAAAGAGAATGGCGATCGCCGATCCTGTGAAGGACAGCAATGGCGGTACTACAGGTATCCACCACCCTCCTAAAAAAGCCAGATAAGTGCTACCGAGCAATACTCCTGCTGCCAAAAAAAGAGCCGTTATTTTTAGGAAAGAAAATCTTTTAACTCTGGCGGCATTTTTCAATCGCCAAGTCAAGATAGCACCAAGTCCAGACCAAAACAGAATCCAGAAATTCTCCGAAATTTCTGACCAACTTTTAAAGAAAGACTTACCGTCAAGAGCAGCACTAATCATCTGACTGACTAGCTGGGCGTGAATTTCGACCCCTGTCATGGGAGCTGCCAGATCGATTAAACCGCCGCTATAGGGAGTAAAGAATGAATCCTTTGCACTTTCAGCAATTTTTCCAATCAAAATAATGCGGTCTTTGCCCCATTCTGGCGGAAGTCGATCGCTAAGAACATCTGTCAGAGAAACTGTGTTGAAATGCTTGTTTCCGTTTGGGTAATTGAGGATAATTTGATAACCGCGAGCGTCAGATCGCACATAACCGCCATCATTCGCTTCAAAAGGAGTAATTATCGATTTACCGATTTGATATTTTGTCTCCGCAATTCTTTTGACAGCAATTCCTTCCTTTTCCAAATAATGTAAAGCTAGATGAGCTGCGAAACTCCAGATTATTTTGCCATCGCGATCGCGCACATACAAAAAGCTGCGCCTTACTTTGCGATCGGCATCTTCCAGCAAGTCGTTTGCACCTACTTGCTGCTTAGCTTTTAACTCTGGAGGTGGGGGGACTATTTCCCAAGCTTTATTGCCAATTACTTTTTCTATACCAACTAAATTAGGGGTGGATCTAAACACCTGTACTAATTCTTTATAACCCGGTTCTTCCGGTAAATTGCGATAAATATCCAAACCAATTGCTCTAGGCTTTCTGGCTTTCAATTTTTCCAGCAATCGGGCATAAACAATATCTGGTATGTTCGCTGTGCCAAGTTTTTCGATGTCTGATTCACCAATTCCGACGATCGCAATCCGGTCATCTACCTTTGTCTGAGGTCGCAGCTGCATATATCGATCGAATGCAGCCCACTCCCACGACTGCAATAAACCGACTAAACGCAATAGGATTACCAACACCGCCACTAAGGGAGTAGTAATCCACACACCCCGCCATTGCCAAAAAAAATTTTTAAATTGTCCCACATCAAACCATCGTAATAGGTAGTACCTAGTGGCCGCTGACGAATAACACCCTGTTTACCGAGAGGCAATTAATTATTACCTATTACTAATTGACTCTTCTCTGCCGTCGAGGAATCGACGATCGGCTCAGCAGCTAAAGCCTCCAAACCAACTGATTTTAACAGCTGTTCCCATTCCGTAGGATAAGTATTACGCAGCTCGGCCACAATAGCCAGAGTTTCGTTCCAAATCCTAGCCTCTGCAAACAACTTGGCCTGTTCCAGAGGTGAAGAAGCCTGCTGTAGCTTTTGCTTGAGATCCGAACTCAATTCAATAGGTCGAATTGTGCCCCGAACAAATTGATCTTTGCTACGGTCTGACCCATCGCAAATCAGGGCAAACTGCCACACAAAATCTTTGCCTACTTGTAAAGATGCACTTTGAGGGATGTGTACTTTAACTATGCCACCAGTCGCGGCTAGTGGAAAACTGCTGAGGTAAACTTCTTTGCCTTGTTCGTCAACTACCACAAATTCTGCCGACTTGGCGATGGTTTTAGGGACATAGAAAAAAAGCGTTGGATTTGTACTCGCTGTTGTTCCCACATTATCCCGTGTAGGCATCAAGGCGGTTACAGGTAAAACACCGGACTCGACACAGGAAGGACCGCGAGTTCCTCCGCCGGCACTTCGTTCGGGTGCGCCTCGATCGTCCGCAGGCGGAAATTCCAGACTGACTTTCCACTCAGAAGGCATTTGCGCCAAAAGCTGAGGCGATAAGCTAGTGAAAATTAGCAATGCTGGAGATAGCACTTTGACAATGCTCCCCAACCGATTAACAGATTTAGCTACAACCATATTAGAGGGACTTACTAGAAAATTATGCTCGTTTTGATTAAGCAGAAATTACGCTGCATATCTGTTGCTTCAATAGATGCAATCCCCCAGGCTGATGTGCCTACTATCCATAATATCACTTTTTTTTGATGTCACTATCTTTAGATAGATATCTTTAAACTCTATGATACATTGGCATTACCAATTTACACCATTGGTGCAAGCAGTTTTACTGCAATTTAATAAGTTGGTAAATTTGCGATCTTAACTTTTCTCCAGAGATAAATGATAGTAACTCACTCCCATCTAATGCAGATCGTTGCCCAAGCCAGTTCTTTATCAGAACGGTTATGTGTTGATTTACTCAAGACAAACTCTGCTGAGGCGATCGAACCACAACTGAACGATAACCGCTTGAATCGCTGGTGCCAGGTAGTTTCCCAAGGCAACTGGGAAAAATTTTACAAACGCCTTTCCTGGGATGAGTTAAACATTATACAAGCCAGCTCGGTAGTGCGATCGCTTCCTGTTGTCGATGGTCAAGCTTTG
>NZ_JACJUP010000858.1:0-3200 GCF_014748295.1 Planktothrix sp. FACHB-1355
TAACTTGTTGATATCGTGATGGTTTGGGGTTTCGTACTTAGCGACGGTAACAGCCAATCCAGATCCATCCGAGAGGTCAAACAATGATTGAATTAAGCCTTTCCCGAAGGTTTTTTCGCCGACAAGGAAAGCGCGATGGTTGTCCTGCAATGCACCGGCAAGGATTTCGCTGGCACTGGCGGTACCGCGATTGACCAATACTACTAGGGGATCTTTGGTAAGTGCAGATCCCGTGGCATCAAAACTGCCGATGATTCCTTGGCGATTGACTGTATAAACAATAGTGCCTTTATCCAACCAAAGGCGAGCAATTTCGATTCCGGATTGCAAGAGGCCGCCTGGATTGTTCCGCAGGTCTAAAATGTAAGCTTCAGCTCCTTCTTGCTCTAAGCGAGCGATCGCGTTAGCTAGCTCTTGAGTGGCGTTAGCGTTAAACTGATTGAGGCGAATGTAGCCAAATGGCAATCCTTCTGGTTGAGTACGCAATTCTGCAAACACTGGATTGAGGGCGATGCGATCGCGTACCAATTTAATTTCTTGCGGTTCTGTCTTATCTCGTATTATTCTGAGGGTAACGTTAGTGCCAATGGGGCCGCGCATACGCGCAGCAGCTTCGTCAAGGCTAATATTTTTTGTTGACAAACCATCAATTTCCAGAATGCGATCGCGCGGTTGAATCCCTGCCCGTTCCGCTGGCGAACCTGCGATCGGCGACAACACCTGCAACTCTCCAGTTTCTTCGTCCAGGGCAATTTGCAGTCCCACACCCGTCAGTTCTCCAGAAGTGTTGACCTGCAAACTCCGATATTGGTCGGGTTGGAGGTGTCGCGTAAAAGGATCTGCCAAACTTGCCAGCATTTGTCCAATTGCTGCGTATGCTTCCTCGCGATTTTTGAGAGGTTGTTTTAGTGCCTTTTGGCGCACTAACCACCAGTTTTGATGATTGAAAGTGTCATCAACATAGGACTGATTGACAATTCGCCATACTTCTGCTATTATCTTTTGTTCGTCTGTAAAAGCAGAGGCAGGCGGCGTCCACCAGCCGAAGACAAAAACAACCGATAGGAGTAGTAGGAATCCGAACCTAAAGAAGCGTTTTTTCATAGCACAAATTTTAGACTTCATTTTACAAAAGTCAAAAGTCAAAAGTCAAAAAACTAGGGGTTAGGGGTTAGGGGTTAGGGAAGAGGGGAAGAGGGAAAAGGGAAAAGGGAAAAAGAAAAATATTCATTCTTTCGCTCAAGAGTTCCCCCGCTCCCCCACTCCCCTACTCCCCCGCTCCCAGGCTTGTGTCAGACTGAAGTCAGTACAAGAATTTATTGAAATCGTGATTGAGGTAGAAGTACACAACTCACTGCGAGCGTTCCTGCGATCGCTAGGTGCAGGACACTGGCCCCATCATTTAACGATGGCAAGGCTGGTGGCACGAGCGTTGCGACTGGGGCGGAGCGCCTTGATTCAGGTAGGAGTTCCCGCAGGAATAAACGTGCGGTATCGCCTGAGTTACCTGGCACCAGCCTTGATCTGGCCGGGGCCAGTTATTCTGGTAGCAACGGAATCGGTGCAGCAGCGTCTGCTGAAAGTGGAAATACCCCAGCTGTTGGGGTGGATTCGGACTCGGAAGGCGATCCGAACGGGTGACGCTTTGCCTGACGCGGATTTCCAGGGACTGTTACTCACTTCTCCAGAAGCATGGCTCTTCGATCGGCTGACGAACCAAAACCGTTTTGGCGCGGGCATTCCCACCATCGTAGATGGTGTTGACGATTTGGAAACTTGGACTCGCTTACGGCTGACTGCGGCGATCGCACCGGGCAACTGGGACGAATTGATGTTGGCGAAACCATCCCAGGCGAAGGCGATTCGCAATGCACGAGTGCAACTGACAAAGGCAGTGTTTCAGCATCCTACTAACCCCTACGAATGCTATCCGATCGAGCCTTTAGAGCAAGATATCTTGAAGCATTTGTATGAAAAATTGACAGGATCAGAAGACGCAGAAGAAAATTTTTCCCCTTCTGACGGGGATTTACCGGATGCGTGGAGAATTTTTTGGCAGCGATTTCAAAGTGATGGGCAGCTAGTCTGGGCTGAAATTGCCCGACGACAAGGCCAGTTTTCTTTGTACTGCGCTCCTGTGGATGTAGCTTCAACTCTTAGCGGCATATGGCAGCAGCAACCTGTGGTTTTAATTGGCGGTGCTTTGGAGTTGGAGGCAGAGGCTCCTATTTATCGCCAGCGTCTGGGTTTGGGAGAATTGACTTGTGTGAAGTTTTCTGCCGATCGTCACAATGAATTAATTCATCTGTATTTACCAGATGGGTTACCTATGCCCAACACGCCCCAATTTCAATCTGCGCTCTTGTTGGAGATTCGCAGATTGCTGATTGTGAGTACGGCGGTACGAGGGCTGACGGTTTTGTTGGTGAGCGATATGCCGCTGAAGGCTCAGGTGGCGGCAACCCTGGCAGCTGAGTTTGGCTCGCGGGTTCAGGTGGAAAAAACTTGTTTGGATGAGAATGGCATTTTGGTCACAGGTTGGGAATTCTGGCTTGAGTATCAGAATGTCCTTCCAGCACCGCATTTGCTCGCGATCGCTAGTTTGCCGATCCCATCTCTGGAAAATCCTTTGGTTGCCGGTCGCGTTGCTTATTACAAGCAACAGCGTCAGGATTGGTTTCGCTTGTATCTGTTGCCGGAAACTCTCAACTCTCTTGCTAGAGCGATCGCTCCGGTACGAGAAACTCAGGGCGCGATCGCTTTGCTGGACAGCCGTGCCATTCACCGCAGCTACGGTCAGCAGGTACTGGCAGCTCTCTCTCCGTTCGCCCGCATCGACTATTTAGACCTCAACTTTTTGAGTTCCGATAATTAATTCAATACGGCAATAATCTCTTAAATTGTGTGCATATGGTTGTATTTTTGTCAAAAACTTGGCGACCGCCGGAAGACAAACGCTATCATCAAGCCAAAGTATAGAAGTTAGTTCTTAAAGTCATGGGCGAAGCGAAACGGCGTAAAGCCACTCTCGGAGATAAATACGGGCAAGAACCTTCCCTTGTCCCCTGGCTCCCGTTGACGAAATCTCAGGCACAAGAGATTTCTAAGTGGGTAAATCGCAGTACCTGGATAGGCATTGGCTTACTGGTCGTTTTCTGGGTGAGCGTGCGGTTTATAGGGCCTGCTTTCGGTTGGTGGCA
>NZ_JACJUP010000859.1:0-3166 GCF_014748295.1 Planktothrix sp. FACHB-1355
AATCGTCGCTCCGACTTTACCACTTAATAACTCAACCGGCAATTCTTCCAAAAATTGCGATTTGATCGCGGGTGCGCGATCGCCCCATAAGCGCCGTTCTTGTGCGTGACTCAGATATAATCTCTCTTGGGCGCGAGTGATGCCAACATAACACAAACGTCGCTCTTCTTCCAGTGTTGCCGGATCGTCCAAACTGCGGAAGTGCGGCAACAATCCCTGTTCCAATCCTACCAAAAATACGACTGGAAATTCTAACCCTTTGGCAGAGTGCAGCGTCATCAAAGAAACTGCTTTTTGTCCTTCTTTCACATTATCTAAATCTGATGCTAACGAAGCATTTGCTAAGAAACTTTCCAGATTGGCGTCCTGATTTTCTTCTTCAAATTGCAGCACGGCGTTAAACAATTCAAAGACGTTTTGCAATCTGTCCTGCGCTTCATCGGTGCCTTGCTTTTTCAAATCGTCAATATAACCGGAATCTTCCATAATTCCCTGCACGATTTGCGATGCCGTCTGTACTTCCATTTGCTGCTGCCATTTCTGAATTAGCTGCACAAAGCTGTTAATTTGTTTGGCTGCACGTCCGGCTAATGTACTTACCGATGTTTCGTCGCTGATAATTTCCCACAAAGGCACACCTAATTCCTGTGCGGCATTGAGTAGTGCGTCTATTGTGGTTTTACCAATACCGCGTCGGGGTGTGTTAATTACGCGCACCAAACTAACTGTATCGGCTGGGTTGACAATTAACCGCAAATATGCCATTGCGTCTTTGATTTCTTTGCGATCGTAAAACCTCAAACCGCCAACCATTGTGTAGGGAATACCCCAGCGCAGCAAGGCATCTTCAAACGGTCGAGATTGGGCATTTGTGCGATAAAGAATCGCGAAACTACCCAAGTTTAATTCATCGTGCTGGCGTTCTAGTTGGCGAATTTGCTGCACGGCAAACTCAGCTTCGTCGAGTTCGTCCTCAGCGCGATGAAGGTAAATCGGTTCTCCATGTCCGCGTGTAGGACGCAAAATTTTATCGATGCGTTGGGTGTTATTTTCAATTAGCTGATTCGCCGCTTGCAGGATGTTTTCCCTCGAACGATAATTTTCTTCCAGCTTCACCATCGTGCGCGTGTCTTCATCTGCCAAACCATCGCCAAAGTCTTCTTGAAATTCCAACAAAATCCGGAAGTCTGCCATGCGGAACGAGTAAATCGCTTGGTCAACATCGCCAACGACGAACACAGAACGATTTTGCCAATTATTGAATTTTTTGGGGTTTTCGCCGTTAGTTACCAAGAGACGAATCAAGTCGTATTGGGTGCGATTGGTGTCCTGATATTCATCGACTAGAATATGTTGAAATCTGCGATGCCAGTAACCCAAGACTGTCTCGTTTTGTTCAAACAGATGGACGGGAACCGAGATGAGGTCATCAAAATCGAGGGCGTTATTTTCGGCGAGTTTATCTTGGTAGATGCTGTAAACTTGGGCTATCACTCTACCGCGAAAGTTCGCCTGATCTCGCTCGTATTCTTGGGGTGATAAGCCTTGGTTTTTGGCGTTGCTGATGGCGTAGCGAACCGAGTTCGGATCGAATTTCTTATCGTCCAAGTTGAGTTGTTTGACGACAATTTCTTTAATCAAGATTTTGACATCGGATTCGTCAAAGATAGAAAAGTTGCGATTCCACTTGCGTCCTTTTTCGTCTTGGTATTTTTCGATATCGTATCTGAGAATGCGAGCGCAAAGACTGTGGAAAGTGCCAACCCACAAGGGTTTGATGTAAGTTTTGTAAACTTGCGATCGCCATCTCGTCTGTTCTTCTCCCGAAAGCGACTCAAACGATTTACCAGTCTCTCTTTCAGCTATCTGTACGGCGAATAACTTTTCAATCCGTTCTTTCATCTCCCGCGCCGCCTTATTGGTAAAAGTGACAGCCAAGATATTTTCCGGATCGACTTTGTGTTTTAGGATGAGATTGGCAACTCGATATGTCAGCGCTCGCGTTTTGCCGGAACCAGCCCCAGCCACAACAAGCAATGGGCCGCAAAAATGTTCGACGGTGCGACGTTGAGAGGGGTTGAGATGGCTGAGAAAGTCGGTGGTTGTTGTGGTCATGTGCAGGGGCTAGGGCGTCGGGGCTAGGGGTTAGGGGCAGAGGGGGAAACAAATAAAAATGTTCTGATTTGAAGAAAAGCTTAGCAACTCAGAAAGAGTTAAGCTCTAGTGGAAAGTGATGGTATTAATTAATTTAGGCATTTTAGATTGGGTTTACTCTGTACAAAATTATGCCTCAAATGTTGCGGTTTCGTTCTCAGTTTAATATGTGGAGCTATTTTATAGCTTTATCTTTAGCTTTGGGTATGGTTATCGACCCAGTTTTGGCGCAAGAGCAACCAAAACCCAGAATTCTCACCGTAACGGGTCAGGGAACGGTAACTATCCCTACAACAATAACTCAGGTGAGCCTGGGTGTTGAGGTGCAGGGGAAAACCGCAGGTGAAGTACAACAGGAGTTGGCGAGACGATCGTCTGCCATTGTAACGCTATTGCGATCGCGCAATGTCGAAAAATTACAAACCACCAGCATTACCCTCAATCCCACCTATAGCTCCGATCGCGACGGAGTGCAACGCTTCACCGGATATATAGGCAGCAATATTGTCAGCTTTCGCATTAATACCGAATTATCCGGTAGACTACTCGATGAAGCAGTCCAAGCGGGAGCGACTCGAATTAACGAGATTAATTTTGTCGCCGCCGATGATACCATTGCAACTGCTCGACAACAAGCTATCCGCAACGCCATTCAGGATGGTCAAAAGCAAGCAGAAGCAGCTTTGGGTGCTTTGAATTTCACTCGCCGGGATATTATCAACATTCAAATCGACTCAGACAGATTTTTACCGCCACCAGTCAATGCCGATTTTGCAGCACGTTCAGCTAATATTGCCGTCACCCCAGTCATAGGAGGAGAGCGACAGGTACAAGCTTTTGTAACTCTGCAAATTAGCTACTAATTGGCTAAGTTGGCGGTGCAGGAAGCTGGCAAACTTTCATCAACAATACCCACAGGTAAGCAAACAGTGAAAGTAGAACCTTGTCCGACCTTACTTTCTACAAAAATTTCACCACCCATCATTTGACAGAAGTGGCGGCAAATTGCCAA
>NZ_JACJUP010000086.1:0-11105 GCF_014748295.1 Planktothrix sp. FACHB-1355
TACCCCGCCCGCGAAGTAGCTGGGGATTTCTATGACGCTTTCACACTGCCAGGGGACTATGTGGGCTTGGTGATTGCTGATGTGTGTGACAAAGGCGTGGGTGCCGCTTTGTTTATGGCTTTGTTCCGCAGCTTAATGCGGCTGTTTTCCGGCCAAATTCGCTTAGAAGAATCGGATGTGCTGAAGAGAGAGCCGGCTATCTCAGCAGACGATGCGATCGCACCTCATAAAGCTGACTATTCGGCAGAAATCGACGCTCTCAAAGCAGTTTCCCTTACCAACAATTACATCGCCAAAACTCACTGGCAGATGAGTATGTTTGCCACTATGTTTTTTGGTGTGCTAAATCCTGCCACGGGTTTGCTGACTTATGTCAATGGTGGACACGAGCCACCAATTATTATTGGTGAGTCTGGGGTGAAAAACCGCTTGAAGCCGACTGGCCCTGCCGTGGGTATGATGCCTAACGCGAAGTTTAAAACTCAACAAGTTCAGCTAGAACCTGGTGATATTTTATTAACTTACACCGATGGCGTACCGGAAGCTCACAACCCAGAAGGTAAATTTTTCACCGAGCAAAGGTTGCTAACCTTAGCCCAAGAGCCGACAACTGGTGCAAATGCTTTAGTGGACAGCATTGAAAAAAGTTTGCGCGACCACATCGCCGATACGGTTCAATTTGACGATATCACTATGCTGGCTCTGCGTTGGGCAAAAAATTAAGCAAAAAAGATAAATATCGAAGCTCGTGGGTGTAGGTAAAAATGTTTTACATTGGCAATTAGTTGTCATCCGCACTCATCGATGGAACAAGATTTTTGCGAGCCGAAAAATTTTATAGAGCGGGCGATCGATCGCTATCCCCCGATCGTACCTCCCAACACTTCCACCCTGGAAGCGATCGCTGCTATGAGCAACTCGAGCTCCAGTTATGTTTTAGTCGGCATCCAACATAAAGTACTCGGTATTTTCACAGAACGGGATGTTGTGAAAATCACCGCCAACAAAATCTCCTTAGAGGGCATTCCGATCTCTCAGGTGATGACTCGGCAATTGATTACCCTCAATATTGCAGAAGCCAACGATATTTTCTCGATATTAGCTTTGCTGCGCTCATCCCAAATTCGTCATTTGCCCATCACAGACGAAGACGAAAAGGTGGTCGGCGTTATCACTCCACAAAGTTTAAGGGCAATCCTCAAACCCAGCGATTTGCTGCAAATGCGGCGCGTTAGGGAAATTATGACAACCGAAGCGATCTCTGTTAGTACCGAGGTTTCGGTTTTTGAGGTAGCGCGGCAGATGGCGACCCACCGCAAAAGCTGCATTGTCATTTGCCAACAAGCCACTACCCATTCCTCCCCGTCTAGACAAAAGGGTGAAGAAACAGAAGAAAATTTGTTATTGGAAAGAAAGTTTAAGCTAAATACAGCTAACCAACCTCAAAAACCTATTGGGATCATCACCGAACGAGATATTGTTAAATTTAAAGCCAAAGGGTTGGATATCGCTCAAACACCAGCCACAGCAGTGATGAGTTCCCCTCTGGTTCTCGCGCAGCTCAATTTTACATTGTGGCAAGCCAATCAAATCATGCAGCAGCACAGCATCCGCCGCTTGGTAGTAGTTGACGAGCGCGGATATTTAGCTGGAATCATCACCCAAAGCACTCTATTGCAAGCTTTAGATCCTGTGGAAATGTACTCCACCGTGCAAATTTTACAGCAAACTATCACTGAAACAACCCAAGAGTTGAAACAGGAAGTCGCGCAACGCAAACAAGTAGAGGAAGCCTTGCGAGATGCCAAGAAATATTTAAAAGCAGAAGTTTTAAAGCGAACTCTGGAATTAACTCTTGCTAACGCTCAACTTCAGCAAGCTCTTAACGAGCGCATTGAAGCCGAAGCGGAAGTGCGCCGTCTCAACGCCTTCCTGGAACAACGAGTACAAGAACGCACGGCTCAACTGCAAGCGAGTAACCAAGAATTGCAACAAGCTCTTAGCAATCTCAAATCTACGCAAGAAGAATTGATTCAAGCAGAAAAAATGGCAGCATTAGGACAGCTAATTGCAGGTATAGCTCACGAAATTAACACTCCGCTGGGAGCTATTCGAGCTTCAATTAGTAATATTTCCACTGCATTAGAAAAATCAATTCGCCAATTGCCCCAGCTTTTCGAGCAGCTAGATAGCGGCGATCGCATTCAATTGTTTGCTTTATTAGAAACTGTTCGTCAAAACCCTCAAGACCTTTCTTTCAAAGAAGAACGGCAATTTAAACGCGCCCTAAAAAAAGAATTAGAAGCCCAAGGTATTGAAGATGCAGATGCGATTGCTTCTACTCTGATTAAAATAGGTATTACTCAAAATGTCGAGCTTTTTATTCATCTTTTGCACTCTCCCAATTACAAGTTAATTTTAGAAGCAGCTTCTTATTGGTCAGTGCAACAAAATAACGTTCAGAATATTATAATGGCTAGCGAGCGAGCCTCAAAAATTGTTTTAGCTCTTAAGAATTACGCCCGTCAAGAAAATTTTGGGCAAATGACCAAAGCTAAGATTGCAGAAGGAATAGATATCGCTCTTACTCTTTATCGCAATCAGTTAAAACAAGGAATTGAAGTAATCAAAAATTATCAAGACGTACCAGCCATACTATGTTATCCAGAAGGCATCAATCAAATTTGGACAAATTTGATTCATAATGCTATCCAAGCCATGAATGGCAAGGGCAAGTTGAGAATAGATGTATCCGAACGGGATAATCATATTGTAGTCCAATTTACTGATTCTGGTTGTGGCATTCCACCAGAAATAAAAGATAAAATATTTACACCTTTCTTTACAACTAAGCCTCATGGAGAAGGTAGCGGATTGGGGTTACATATTACCCACAAGATTATTGATGAGCATCACGGTAAAATTGAGTTAGAGAGCGAACCAGGTCGAACAACCTTTCGCGTATGGCTACCCATTAAATAAATTTAAGGCGAGGTAGTGTTATGGTCAAAAAAGCGATTTTATGTGTAGATGACGAAAGAATTGTACTGTTAAGTCTGCGAGATCAATTAACTAATTATTTAGGCGAGCGCTATGTCTGCGAATTCGCAGAAAGTGCTGACGAAGCTTGGGAAATTATTGAAGAATTAAACCAAGAAGATATCAAAATTCTTATAATTGTTTCCGATTGGCTAATGCCGAATATGAAAGGAGATGAATTTCTCATTAAAGTTCACCAACAATTTCCTAACATTGTGACGGTATTATTGACTGGACAAGCGGATGAGGAAGCCATAGAACGAACTCGAAAGTATGCAAACCTCCATAGCTATATACCCAAACCTTGGGATGAAGAAACTTTAATCCAAATCCTCAAATCGGGGTTGGAGGAAAGCAATGAGTAAAGGTGCGATTATCTGCATTGACGATGAAAGGGTTGTACTGGTTAGTCTTAGGGATCAGCTAAATAATCACTTATTAAGCGAGTTTGACATTGAACTAGCTGAAAACGGCGAAGAAGCTTTAGAAATTTTGGCAGAATTACAAGCAGATGATATAGAGATACCTCTAATTATTTGCGACCAAATAATGCCGGGGATAAAAGGAGATGAACTGCTAATCAAAATTCATTCCCTGTACCCAAAAACTTTGAAGATTATGTTGACCGGACAAGCTAGTACGGAAGCAGTGGGTAATGCGCTGAATCATGCTAATCTTTATCGTTACATTGGTAAGCCTTGGGACGAAACAGACCTTTGTTTGACAGTTACAGAAGCAATTCGCAGTTATTTTCAGGATAAAGAATTAATTTATAAAAATCAGACTTTACAAAAAATTAGAACAGAACTGGAAGAGTTAAACGCATCTCTAGAACAGAAGGTGGTGGAACGCACAACGGAATTGGCAAAAGCTAATGCCCAACTGCAACAAGAAATTAACGAGCGCAACTTACTAGAACAAAAGCTCAGCACTTCCGAGAGGCAAATTCGGACAATATTTGAGGCAATGTCTGAGATTGTATTAATTGTTAACGATCGTGAAGAAATCACCGCAGTGCCAACAAATCCCGGTCGCTTTTATAAATTTGAAACTGACCTTGTTAACTTAACCATAGAACAATTTTTTCAAGACAAAAACAATACTTGGTTTGGTAAAGTTCGGCAAGCATTAGACAGCCAAGAAACCATCAACTTTGATTACAGTCTGTCCGTCGGCGAACGGGAAATTTGGTTTGCAGCCAGCATTTCACCGCTACCAAATAATTCGGTGACATGGGTGGCCCGCGACATTAGCGATCGCAAACAAGCAGAAGCAGCTTGGGAGAAAGCTAAAGAAGCTGCTTTACGCGCCAACCAAGCTAAAAGCGAATTCCTCTCGAAGATGAGCCATGAATTGCGAACCCCACTCAATGCTATCCTGGGTTTCACTCAACTGCTTGCCCGCGACAATAGCCTCAATCAAGTGCAGCGGGAACAATTGGGAATAGTTGAACGCAGCGGAGAGCATTTATTGCAGCTGATTAATGATGTATTGGAAATGTCCAAAATTGAGGCTGGCAGAATCGCTTTCAATGAGAATAACTTTGATTTAATTTCTACGCTCAATTCGATCAAAGAAATGCTGCAACTCAAAGCTGAATCTAAAAGATTGCAGCTGATTTTTGATTGCGCTCCCCATACTCCGCAATACCTGCGAACAGATGAAAATAAATTGCGTCAGGTTTTAATTAACCTGATTGGCAACGCCATCAAATTTACTTCGTCGGGAGGTGTGGTATTGCGCGTGATGCCGGGAAATGATTTAGCAGAAATTGTAAGCGAAAATGCCACAAAATCCCGCAAGCTTTTGTTTGAAGTAGAAGATACCGGCCCTGGTATAGCGCCCCACGAGCTTGATACTTTATTTGACCCTTTTGTGCAAACAGAAACGGGAAGAAATTCGGAGCAAGGTACTGGTTTGGGTTTGCCGATAAGCAGACAATTCGTACAACTGATGGGAGGGGATATTACTGTTAATAGTGTGTTGGGTGAGGGAACTATTTTTAAATTTGATGTCAAAGTTGAGCTGGTAGAAGCGAAAGAAGTTCAAACTTACCAGTCAAGTAAGAGAGCGATCGCATTAGCTCCCAATCAACCAAAATATCGCATTTTAGCAGTAGACGATCGCTGGGAAAGCCGCCAACTTTTGATTCATCTACTCTCCCCACTTGGGTTCGACGTGCGTGCAGCAGAAAACGGTCAACAAGCTATTGAAGAGTGGCAAAGTTGGGAACCAAATCTAATATTAATGGATATGCAAATGCCCGTGATGGACGGGTACGAAGCGACTAAATATATTAAAGCGCATTTAAAAGGTCAAGCTACCGTAATTATTGCCTTGACTGCCAGTGTTTTTGAAGAAAATCGCATCACCGTTTTATCAGCAGGTTGCGATGATTTTGTGCGTAAGCCTTTTCGAGAAGAAGTACTCTTGGAAAAGCTCGCCACTTACTTGGGGGTGCGTTACGTTTACTCAGAAGCGCAATCTACTACTTCCACCCAATCTAGAGAAAGTCAAAAGCAGCTAGAACCGGAATCTCTAACTGTAATGCCTTCTGGGTGGATAACACAGCTATACGAGGCGGCTGATTCTATCGATAATGACCGTATTTTGGAATTAATTGCCGAAATTCCAGCAGAAGAAGCTTTTTTAGCCCAATATTTGACGGATTTAGTTAAAAAATTTCGTTGCGATGCAATTATCGATTTAATTGAACGAATTAATCGTTAGGGTAAGTTCGACATAGATCAGAAGCCCTATTTTTCTCAAAAACCGGGTTTCTGGGATCGTTCGATCGTGCTATTGACAAATTAGCCTAAAGTGTGATTGTGTGGGTTTGAGAATAATTACTTAGGAATTAATACTCATTAAAACATATTCTCGCTTTTTACTCGATTTCTACCCCAATTTTTTTACTTTTAAGCTGTAATCTCTCAAATCAAGGCAGTTAAATAACTGTCTGGAGGGATAAAAGTAAATTAATTTTAGGAGAGCTTGACAAAATGCTTGACGCTTTTTCCAGAGTTGTAGAACAAGCTGACAGAAAGGGCGCTTACCTGAGCGACGACGAAATTAATGCTCTTTCGGCAATGGTTTCCGACAGCAATAAGCGTTTAGATACAGTCAACCGCCTGACCGCCAACTCTTCGACGATTGTTGCCAACGCTTATCGCGCTTTGGTAGCCGAAAATGCTCAAGTTTTTAATGCTGGCGGTGCTTGCTTCCACAACCGCAACCAAGCTGCTTGTATTCGCGATATGGGCTTCATTTTGCGCTACGTTACCTATTCAGTGCTAGCAGGCGATGCCAGCGTTATGGACGATCGCTGCTTGAACGGTCTGCGCGAAACCTATCAAGCTCTCGGCACTCCTGGAAATGTTGTTGCTTCTGGCATTCAAAAGATGAAAGATGCAGCGATCGCGATCGCTAACAATCCCAACGGTATCACCAAAGGCGATTGCAGCTCTTTGATGTCTGAAGTAGCTGGCTACTTCGATCGCGCTGCTGCGGCTGTTGCCTAAAAAGTCACCGACTTACACCTTTTGAAATCATTTCGCACAACATAGGAGTATAAAAGCATCATGAAAACCCCCTTGACCGAAGCAATTGCAGCAGCAGATTCTCGTGGCGCATACGTCAGCAACACCGAATTGCAAGCGATTTTTGGTCGTTTCAACCGCGCTAAAGCTGGTTTGGAAGCATCTCGTGCATTCGCCGCTAATGGCAAAAAATGGGCTGAAGCAGCAGCCAATCACGTTTATCAAAAATTCCCTTACACCACTCAAATGCAAGGCCCGCAATATGCCTCTACCCAAGAAGGCAAAAACAAGTGCGTGCGCGATATCGACCACTACCTGCGTACTATCAGCTACTGCTGTGTAGTAGGCGGTACTGGCCCCTTGGATGAGTACGTAGTAGCTGGTGTCAAAGAACTCAACGCTGCCCTGGGTCTGTCTCCCAGCTGGTATGTTGCCGCTCTGGAATTCGTCCGCGACAATCACGGTCTATCGGGTGATGCGGCTGGTGAAGCCAACAACTACATCAACTATGCCATCAACGCTTTAAGCTAAGAAGGCTTTTGGGTCTGAGATATAGGCAATCGTCGAGCGGTCGGTTATTGGAAATCGGTCATTAGTAATTGTTGGCAGTTAATTGTTAAGAGAATCAGCAATTAACGCGAACACTAAATAATAATTAATGACTGATAACTAATGCCTGATAGCAGCAATTGTCTGTTTCCCAGACCCTGATTCATAAAAAGTGGATGGAAAGCCAAAAATTTGCAAGGGAGCTTAAAAAATGAGCAGTTTAGCGGTCGAAGAGCGGCTGGGAATTAGTTCGGAAACTGGCAGAAAAGTTGAACTTCGCCCGAACTGGAGCGAAGATGAATTGCGAGCAATATTCCGGGTAGCCTACGATCAAGTATTTGGTCGCCAAGGGGTTTATGCCAGCGAATCATTCACCAGTGCCGAAGCTTTGTTACGTAACGGCACAATCAACGTGCGGCAATTTATCCAGATTTTGGCTAAATCCGAACTTTACAAAGAGCGCTTTTTCTACAATAATTCGCAAGTTCGTTTTATCGAGCTCAACTACAAGCATTTGTTGGGACGCGCTCCCTACGACCAGTCGGAAATTGCCTACCATGTAGACTTGTATAATTCTCAAGGCTACGAAGCAGAGATCGATTCTTATCTCTACAGTGCAGAATACGACAATGCTTTTGGGAATTATGTGGTTCCCTTTTACCGTGGTTTTCAGTCGCTGCCAGGAATGAAAACCGTTGGATACAACCGGATATTTGAGCTTTTCCGGGGTAGCGCTAACAGCGATAACGCTCAGTTTGGCGGCAAAAATTCCCGACTGCGGCAAAAAGTGTCGATGAATTTGCCTAATTCAATTAGGGCACCGCTGTCAGTATTAGGCAGATCTTCTGAGGCGGTCGGTGGAACTTTAACCAGCGCGGCTGTACGTGGAGATGCCAGAGTGTACAGAATTGAAGCGGTTGTCGGTGGCGTAAGCTCTAAGGTAGCAGTGCGTCAGAGCAAGCGGGTTTATACCGTGTCTTACGACCAACTTTCGACGACTTACCAAGAAATTCACCGTCGTGGTGGTAAGATAGTCAAAATTGAACAAGCCTGAGTAAGTAGGGACTGGAGACTGGGAAGTCAAAAGCCAAAAGTTAAAATAAGTAATATTTTTTTAACTTTTGACTTTTGAATTTTGCTTGTCTATAGTCCCTAATGTTTATCTAAAAATTTTGCTATGACTGCTACTTCACCCCCAGAGTTAATCCTTTCTAAAGAAGCTGCGATCGCTGCCTTAAAAGGAGACGATAATCAAATTCGCTATTACGCTGCTTGGTGGTTAGGCAAGCATCAAGTTGAAGAAGCTTGGGCCGTACTTTGCGAGGCGCTAGAAGACGATCGCTATCGCACTCCCCAAGGCGGATATCCCCTGCGGCGTCAAGCAGCAAGGGCTCTCGGTCAATTGAAAAATACGCAAGCAGTGCCTGCATTGTTGGAGGCATTGAACTGCGAAGATTTGCAACTGCGAGAAGCAGCGATTCAAGCATTAGCAGCTATTGGCGATTCAAGAGCAGAAAAACCTTTGCTGGAACTCTTAGGATCGGAAGGCGAGCAACCGTTGGAAGCTTTGATTGAAGCGCTGGGAACTTTACAAGTTTGGTCAGCACAAAAGCAAATCGAGGGATTTCTGGAACACAATTCTGAGCGCGTTCAATGTGCTGCCGCTCGATATTTATATATTTTTACTAAAGAGCCTCAGTACATCGAACGAATTATTAAAAATCTGACTCACCCAAATATGTATTTGCGCTGGGCAGCAGCATTCGATTTGGGAGCGATCGGTCACATAGAAGCAGCAGAAGCAATTATTAATGCTAAGGTGGCTAATAGTCTAAAGCTGTTGAATTTGAAGCGAATTTTAGAATCTGTATTAAGTAGCGATCGCTCGGATGAAGTAGAAAAGCAAAAAACAACCCGCTTATTGCTGGGCGCAATAGATGATTTGTTGATTCAACTTTGAGCTAAACCAATTCTTTGCCAAACTAAAAAAAAAATAGCATTTTAAGTATGAACGCACTTAACATCAACAATAGCGAAGGGTCTAGAGATTTAGATATTGCTTGGTTAATTCAGCAGTTACGTCGTGCCTCAACTCCCACTGATACAGTGAGTTTAATTCAAACTTTATCTGCTAGGAAAACCACTGTAGAGAATACAGAAGAAATTATCGCTGCTTTCATAGAAATTTTGAGCCATCATCATCCTTCTGTACCAGCTGCGGCGGTGGAAGGATTGGTGAAACTTGCGCCACACTCTGTAGAACCATTAATCGCTGCTTTCCGAGCTTCTGCGGATCACGGACTGCAAGCTTATATCGTTCAAGCTTTAGCTAAAATTGGCGACGGTAGAGCTTTGGATCTGTTGCTGGAAGTGGTGGGTGTGGAAGTAGCAAATCACTGTCAGGGTAATGTCAGACGAGTTGCAGCGCGGGGTTTGGGACGCATCGGCAGTACATCTGGCGACCTAGAAATGATTAAGCGTGCGATCGAAAAACTAACCTGGGCATTGTTGAAAACGGAAGATTGGGCGCTGCGTTATGCAGCTACAGTTTCCCTGCAAGAAATTGCTACAGTTGAAGCGATCGCATCTTTACAACAAGCGTTAACTCAAGAACAAGATAACACCGTGCAAACGCGAATTAAAACCGCTTTGGAGGAAGTTACAAGTTAGAAACTAACTCATAGCCTGTCGATGCTTTATCCAATATTTTGGAATATCCCAAATTTTCCAAAAACTCAATGATATTTTTTTCTTCTGGAGAGTTTGCAGTTTCCCAGAACACTGTTTTGATAGCTTTCGCTTCAAACAAAGGTTTACAACTCTCTAAAATATTAATGTCATAACCTTCAGCGTCAACCTTAAGTACATCTATTTTTTCTTCATTGTATTTCTTTAACAAAGAGCTTAAAGTCAGCATAGGAACGCTACGGGTGTTTGGTCGAGCGGCATCAGCTACCACTTTACTCAACATCGTGGGCTCTCCCAAAGTATCCAAGAATGCTACCCCATCGCGATCGCCTATACAGCCATCAAAAATTAAATATCTAGAATCGTAATCCTTGAGATTTTCATGCAAAATTTCCACATATTCTTGGACTGGTTCAACAGCGATCGCTCGCGTTTCATCCTTTTGCAGCCACAAAACCGAGTAATAACCAAAATTAGCACCAATATCAACAAATAATCCTTTCCTTTGCGGCGACATAATTTCTTTTGTCAGATATTCCTCATAGTACCCGCTAACCACAAAAAAGCGAGCGTGCAAACAATTTGGATTAACCTTTACCATTCTCTGCGGGAATTGCCGAGCCGTTCCGTAGGTATATTCAAATTCAGATTGAGAATTTACTGGAAATTCAGATAGAGTCACCCATGTTAAAGGAAATGCGTATTTAGAAGGTAGTAAATGCAGCCAAAACTTAATAATTTTTAAAGCATTAGCATCACCCAGATAATATTTTAACAATTGCCAAATAATTTGAACCGCTTTTTGTTTGGAATTCATAAAAATCTCTCCAATTGATTTTTTACACACCTAAAAACTTTCTATAAACATCCAATGTATCCTTAGCAATTTGACTCCAAGAAAAAATACGTGCAACTTCAATACACTGTTGAGAAAGCTGAGAATAACTCACTTCATCCAAAGTCAGCAGCTTGATTATCTGGTTGCTAAACTGTTCGGAATCACCAGCAGTCACCATCAAGTCATCATCAAAATGATGTAACATTTCTCGCGGGCCAGGAACATTATATGCCACAGTCGGAAGACCGCAAGCCAGTTTTTCCAATACCGCAAAACCAAATCCTTCAATGTAACTGGGGAAAGCTCCCACCGTTGCTTTACTCAAAAGTTTTGGCAGTTCCTCGCCTGCAAAACGGGGTACAATCTCAATCCAATCACAAGCTGGCATATCGAGATCGGCGAAAATTGCTTCGGAGCTAAAAGCTGTACCTAAAAATAGAAAGCGTGCATCT
>NZ_JACJUP010000860.1:0-3142 GCF_014748295.1 Planktothrix sp. FACHB-1355
TATAGTGATTGGCAGCCGCGTGAGTTAGATAATTTTTTTACTCCCCCACTCTTCCACTCTCCCATTCTTTCAAATGCGTACATTACCAACTTAAAATCTGTTGTATGTGCTGGCTAACGACTCTGCCACAATGGTATTTCAATATGGAATTCAGTGCCTTTTCCGGGTTCCGATATACATTTAATCTGGCCTTTGTGATGTTCTACAATAATCTGGTAACTGATGGAAAGACCGAGACCTGTTCCTTTGCCAACAGGTTTTGTGGTGAAAAATGGGTCAAAAATACGAGCTTTTACTACTGGAGTCATTCCTGAACCAGTATCGGCAATTTTAATCAACACCCGATCGCTGCTTAACATTCGGGTTTGGATGGTAATTACAGCTCGTTGCAGCTTAGTTTCTGGAAGAGACTCAATTGCATCGATCGCATTAGTCAAAATGTTCATAAACACCTGATTTAATTGGCCGGGATAACATTCGACTAGAGGCAGTTTGCTATAATCTTTGATCGCGTCGATCCCAGTATTACGAAAACTTTTCAATCGTTGCTGCAAAAGTAACAAAGCGCTTTCGATGCCGTGATGAATATCAACAGGTTTCATGTGCGCCTCATCCAAGCGCGAAAAGTTGCGTAAAGACAGGACAATCTGACGAATGCGATCGGCTCCAGCTTGCATTGACGATAATATTTTGGGCAGGTCGGCTTTCACAAATTCTAAATCGCTAGACTCTATGCAATCTTTGATTTCAAAACTGGTATGCTGGCACTCCTGCTGATAAAGGTCTATTAAGTCCAACAAACTTTTAGTATACTCGCGGACATGGGTAATGTTGCCGTAAATAAAATTGACCGGGTTGTTAATTTCGTGGGCAACGCCAGCCACCAAACTACCAAGCGAGGACATCTTTTCCGACTGAATAAGTTGCTGTTGAGTCTCTTGGAGCGTTTTGAGGGATTGAGCTAGTTCTTCATTCTTTTGTTGCAATTGTTGAGTTCTTTCATGTACCTTAAGGTCGAGATTGTGGGCAAGTTCGAGTAACTGTGCTTCCGATTGGATTAATGCTTGCTCGACTCGCTTTTGTTTTGTAATATCTTGAATCGTCCCCGTAATGCGAATGGGCATTTTATCTATATCCCGAATGATTTCCGTTTGTTCGCGGATAACCCTTTCTTCACCGTTGGGTCGCACAATTCGGTAATTAATGCTATAAGGTTTTTCCTGCGTTAACGCTTCTTGCAGCGAATTTTTCACCCACTCGCGGTCTTCCGCGTGAACCGTTCGCAAAAAAGTTTCGCAGTTGGGCGCAAAAGTATGAGGAGAATATCCCAAAATGCGATAAAGTTCTTCAGACCAATGCCATTGCTGTTCGATCAAGTCTAAATCCCAACTTCCCAAATGGGCAATGCGCTGGGCGTCGGCTAAACTGGCTTGACTGGAGTGCAGCGACTTCTGAACTTGTTGCAGTTCGGCTACAGTCGCGGCTAGCAGCAGGGCGGCGATACTGACGACTGCTACGAAAGCTTGTAAAGACAGAACGGCTTCTATAGGATTATTGGTGTGATTCTGAAAGGGCCCAACTCCTTGTCCTGTGCCCCAGATAGCTATTGAGCAGAGAAACAGGGTAGCAACGACGCTTCCCCGTTGTTTAAATCGAAATGCGACCCAAACTACTAACGGAAAAGGCAGATACTCAAAAGGATAGCGGGCGATCGCTCCTTTTGTTTGCCACGTAAACACCACCCAGCTAACTGCGATCAGCAAGATTAGCAAAATACCCGCATCTATATATTGCAAGGACTTTCGCATCGTCTGGGGCGAAACGGGACGTTTGGGCAGATTTACGGTACACCAACTTAACAAAACTGGCGTTACGACCAGAACTCCCATTACATCTCCCAGCCACCAACTTAACCAAGTTATGCCAAAATTGCGCCAAGGTTGTATGCCGTTCGCGCATAAGAGCAACACGCTGAATGTGGAGCTTAAAGTTGTCGAGAGCATTGCCGAGAGCGTTACAAATGCCAGAACGTCTTGAGGGCGTTCTAAATTAAGCTTGACTTTGTAGCGTTTTAACAAAGCGGTACTTGTCAGGGCTTGCAAGCTGGCGGAAGCTCCCATAGCCAGGGCGACGATCGGCGATACACCTAATGATAGCGAAACAAAGAAGTCTCCTAACATCACTCCAGGCCATACTCGCAGCCCCAACAGTAAAAGAGCGGCTTGGCTTATCCCTGCTGGTGGATAAAGGGGCGTTACCTGTGGTACAATACTCGGAATTTGTAATGCTAGTTTTCCCGCGCCACCGTAAACGGCAGCTAGTATCGCAACTGTTAACAAGTACCGCCAAAACCGATTTGGTATTGGGCTCATTGTTTGAACTGATAAATGTGAAGATGCACACTGATAAAAATACGGATGCTCACTGAGTATAAGAAGAGCAAGTGCCGATAACCAAGATTATGAGCAAGTCCCAAACTCTAAGCTGTGATTTTGATCTAAAAGGGGCTAGAAAGTCAAAAGTCAAAAGTCAAAAGTCCTTTGATGGTCAGGCATTTAACTACTTCAGCTCTGCTGGGTTACTTCTACCGTACTGCACTAGGGGCTAGGGATAAAGAGGAAATTTCTACTTTTGACTTTTAACTTTGTACGGGCGGGTTTTGGACTACAACTATAGACTTGTGATTGGAGTTATTGACTAAACCCGCCCCTGCGAATGATTGACTTTTGACTTTTCAATGCTGTCGAATGGGAATCTCAATTTCCAAAGTTGTTCCTTTGCCGACTTCCGAGAGGCATTTCAGAGATCCTTGATGTTTTTCCACTACAATTTGATAGCTGACAGACAAACCTAAACCTGTACCTTTACCGACTTCTTTGGTAGTAAAAAACGGATCGAAAATTCGAGACTGGACTTCTGGGGTCATGCCGATACCGTTGTCGGTGATTTCAATCTTCACCCGCTCATTATTTATTAAGCTGGTGCGAATCCAAATAGTAGGCTCAATAAATTCTAATGTTCCAATTTGCCTACGTTCCAACTCCTCTATTACATCCTTCGCGAAGCGTGACTCCAAAGAGTCAATTGCATTGTTGATAATATTTATAAACACCTGATTCATTTCGCTGGCGTAGCATTCCAC
>NZ_JACJUP010000861.1:0-3122 GCF_014748295.1 Planktothrix sp. FACHB-1355
TCTAAACAACCGAAACAATAGCAATATGAAAAATTTTAACCTTTTCTCACTAAAATCTACTCTATTAGGTACAAAATCGTTTGTCTGTCCGATACCGTACAGTAAAAATATAAGTTATTGTTATAATTCATCTCTCTGATGGAAATTCCGAAACCGCCAATTCAAATTGTCTTGATTAAATTACGATCGACTGTTGGACACAATTGAGGAATTGGTGCTGCACCCTTCTCAAGAGCGGTGCAGGAGAGCAGAAATTTCCCACCAGCTTGACTGCAAAGATGGGGGAATGGGGAGATGGGGAGAAAAAACTGATGGATTACTTCTGCTGTCTTCCACTACTTATAAGTATTTTTAGTAACTAGAGTAACTAATTTTTATGTATAAATACTTATAAAATTCCTTGTAACGGTAGCTAAGGACGCGGTATATTTAAAACCCGAACTTTAAAACTGGTTACTTTTTTGACCTACACGGGTACTTTAGATAAGAAAACTTAAAGTCAAAAGTCAAAAGTCAAAAGTCAAAATTCCTCCCTCTCCCTCTCTCTGATAGAAGCTAGAAATCTTCAGTAAAGGTGGAACTGGTAAACCAAATGTCTTTATTAAATAACGATCGACTGTTCGATACAATTGAGGAATTAGTGCTGCACCATTCTCCCAGCGGTGCGGAAGGGGAAATCGATCGCCTGTTGCTCGATCGATTCAAGGCTCTGGGAGTGAAAGCATGGCTGGATGCAGCGGGAAATGCTCTAGCTCTCATTCCCGGTAAAGATTCCACCCGCAGTATCGCCATCACCGCCCATAAAGACGAAATTGGCGCAATTGTCAAGAGTATCGAGCCGTTTGGACGAGTACAAGTACGAAAACTGGGCGGTGCATTTCCTTGGGTTTATGGTGAAGGCGTCGTCGATCTGTTGGGAGATAACCAAATTATCAGCGGCATCTTATCATTCGGATCGCGTCACGTCTCCCACGAATCGCCTCAAAAAGCCCAGCAGGAAGACAAACCGCTACGTTGGGAAGATGCCTGGGTGGAAACCAAATGCAGCACAGCGGAACTGGAAGCAGCTGGCATTCGACCGGGAACTCGCGTAGTCGTAGGCAAACATCGCAAGCGACCGATCCGACTCAAGGATTATATTGCCAGTTACACCTTGGATAATAAAGCTTCGGTAGCAATTTTGTTGGGTCTGGCGGAAACCTTAAAGCAACCGGCTGTGGATACCTATCTGGTAGCTTCGGCAAAAGAAGAAGTGGGTGCCGTAGGCGCTCTCTACTTTACCCAAAATCAGCGCCTGGAAGCATTGATCGCCCTGGAAATCTGTCCTTTGTCGAGCGAATATCCGATTGAAGATGGAGAAGCGCCGGTACTGCTTTCCCAAGATGGCTACGGCATTTACGACGAAAACCTGAACGGGGAGATCCGAAGCGTGGCAAAACGACTAAATATTCCCTTACAACTGGCAACCTTGAGCGGTTTTGGTTCCGATGCCTCAATTGCCATGAAATTCGGTCACGTAGCGCGTGCGGCTTGTTTGAGTTTCCCCACCCAAAATACCCACGGTTACGAGATTGCTCACTTAGGAGCGATCGCCAACTGCATCCGCCTGCTGCAAGCGTACTGCGAAACCGAATTTAGCCAATAGTCAGTTGTCAGTTGTCAGTTACCTAATCACGAATATTAAACAATCCATAAACGCTAACCTTTGGATAGCCATGATTTTCTACAATAGTGAAGCTGGGGAATTAGTCAGAGATAGCAGTAGATCATGCCCAAAACAGTTGCCGATGTGATGAGCCGCGATCCGATTTCAGTGCGGCCAGAAACTCCTCTCAAAGAGGCTATCAAGATTTTGGCAGAACGCCGGATCAGCGGTATGCCAGTGGTGGATGAAAATGGCAAATTAGTGGGCGTAATCTCCGAGAGCGACTTGATGTGGCAGGAAACAGGGGTAACCCCTCCCGCTTACATCATGATTCTCGACACCGTTATTTACTTAGAAAATCCCGCCAAGTACGATCGAGACCTCCACAAAGCCTTGGGGCAAACAGTTGGGGAATTGATGACCAGCGATCCGCTGATTACCGTCCATCCCCACAAATCCTTACGCGAAGCGGCACAATTGATGCACGAACGCAATATTCGCCGTTTGCCTGTGATCGATGATGGCGGTCATGTCGTCGGCATTGTCACCCGTGGCGATATCATTCGAGAGATGGCAGCCACTCAAGACTAATGGCGTTTCCAGGCAGAGCCGTGGAAACGAGGCGAATGGTCAAATCAAATTTAATTCTTTGAAATCTCGAAGAATTAAATTTGCAATCTGCTCTTCTAAAATTTGCAATTCTTTTCACCCAGAAGTGACGACGAAAAAATGACCATTACTCCTGAGTCTGTTCAAAAGTTGTTAAGTTCGGAGGAACTGAGCGATCGCTTGCGAGGCGTTAACCAACTGCGTCAGTTGGAACCTGCGATCGCTTTCAAACTGGTTCAACCAGCTATTAATGACAGCAACGCCCGCGTTCGATATGGTGCAGTCAGCCTCATGGATACTGTGGGCAAGGTAGATTTGCACAAAGCCTTGGAAATTTTGCGCGATCGCCTTCAGCACGACTCGGAAGTAGACGTGCAAGCAGCCGCCGCCGATGCCTTGGGGGCGCTCAAGTTAGAAGAAGCTTTTGAAGACTTGCGGCAAGCCTACCACAACTCTTCTGAATGGCTTCTCCAAGTCAGCATCATCGCTGCTTTGGGAGAAATGGGCGACCCGCGAGGCTTCGATCTGCTACAAGAAGCACTCGATTCCGATATCGATCTGATTAAAACTGCCGCTGTCAGTTCTCTGGGAGAATTGGGCGATTTACGTGCAGTTCCTCTTTTGGCAACTTTCACCACCTATCCAGATTGGCAACTGCGCTACCGAGTTGTCCAAGCTCTCAATCACTTAGGTAGTCCAGAAGCTCTTGCGATTCTGGAAACAATGACTGACGATGAGGTAGAGCAGGTAGCTCAAGAAGCGAGAAACTGTTTGCCCTTGGCCTAACGACAGGTTTTATACCTATTCTTCCTCTGTTTCCTTTCCCCTCTCTGCTTTTTTCCCGGTCACCGTAGGTCTTCTGATTAGC
>NZ_JACJUP010000862.1:0-3182 GCF_014748295.1 Planktothrix sp. FACHB-1355
AGTTTCACCCGTGCATTCATTCATTTTAACAGTAGATGAAATTGTAAAAATGGGAGCAAAAGTTAATATAATTATTTTGCCACCCTTAAAGGAATCGGATATTAATAGGTTGGTAGCAGATACTCTGAATTGTGAATTGACCCTAGCGCAGCCTTTAACAAGATTAATATATCAAAAAACTCAGGGAAATCCTTTCTTTGCAACTCAGTTCCTCAAAGCATTACACGATGACAAACTCATTACTTTTAATTGGAATATCCAGCATTGGCAGTGCGATATTTCCCAAGTCAACGCCCTAGCAATTACTGATGATGTTGTTGAATTTATGGCGTGGCAATTGCAGAAATTACCAATCCAAACCCAGGATGTCTTAAAGTTGGCTGCTTGTATTGGGGCGCAGTTCGATTTACATACTTTGGCAATTGTTTCACAACAATCGGAAACAGAGACGGCAACTGTCTTGTGGAGAGCATTGCAGGCGGGTTTAATTTTACCGATTAGTAATATTTATAAGTTTTATCAGTGTGAAAACAACGATAACTTAAGCCCTGAAGATGAAAATGCTAATAAACAAAATCCTAGATACAGATTTTTGCACGATCGCGTTCAACAAGCCGCCTATTCTCTGATTCCCAAAGACGAAAAACAGGTAACTCATTTCAAAATCGGTCAACTGCTCCAACAAAACTTATCAGAAATAGAAAAAGAAGAAAAACTATTTGATATTGTCGGGCATTTGAATTTAGGAATTGGGTTAATTACTCAAGCGGTAGAACGAGAAGCTTTAGCCAGATTGAACTTAGCAGCAGCAGAGAAAGCCAGAAATTCTACAGCCTATTCAGCCGCCAGAAGTTTTGCGAACACAGGGATTGAGTTGCTGGCGAAAAACTGTTGGCAAACTCAGTATGAATTAACCCTGAATCTTTATGTAGAAGCGGCGGAAACTGCTTACTTAAATGCCGATTTCGATGGGATGGAAGAAATCGCAGCAGAAGTTTTGCGATCGGCCCAAACAATACTAGACAAAGTGAAGATTTATGAGATTCAAATCAACGCACTGACAACCCAGGGTCAGATATTAGAAGCGATCGCTGTCGGTATAAATGCCCTAGCAAGCTTGGGAGTTGAATTTCCCTCTAAACCTGACAAAGCCTTGACTGACAAAGCACTACAAAACATTGCCAGTCAACTCCAAGAGAAAAACATTGAGGATCTGGTTAACCTCCCTGTGATGAGCGATCCTAGTAAAATTGCGGCTATGCAATTATTAGGAAAGTTGTTTTCGCCGATTTTTATAGTTAGTCCCACCTTACTACCATTCCACTCCTCCATAATGGTCAGTTTATCCCTCCAATTTGGAAATACACCCGCATCAACGATCGGCTATCTCAGTTATGGCATGGTGCTGTCTACTTTTTTGGGAGAGGTAGAGAGGGCCTATTGCTTTGGGCGAGTAGCACTGAGCTTAGTCAATAAGTTTAATTTGCGGGAATTAAAGTGCCTAACTTTACTTTTTTTTAGCGTTTTTATTCAGCATCGTCAAGAAGCTCTGAGGGCAGCTATCCCAATCCTGAAAGAAGGCTATCTGGCCGGAATGGAAACAGGTGAATTTCTCTATGGTGGTTACAATATAGCTACTTATTTCTTGGCTAATTTCTTCGCCGGAGTCGATCTGGAAGATTGGGAACAAGAAATAGAAAATTACTGTGTTGTTTTAGAGAAAGTCAAGCAATATTCTCCTGTTATTTACATGAAGATGAAAGCACAAATGGTGCAAAACTTGAGAACAATTTTTAATGAACAAGATTTATTAAGCGGCACTGTCTACGATGAGAAGGAGATGCTTCCTAAGCACCATGACGATAATGAGCTTACTGCCCTCGCTTATATCTATAGCTACAAACTGATACTTGCCTATCTGTTTGGCAACTTCACTAATGCCCTACACTACATTCCCCAAGCTAAGCTGTATTTGACGGCAGTGTCAGGAACAATTTATACTCCAGTCTTTCATTTCTATGCCGGGTTAACGTACTTGGCACTATTTTCTACCCAGTCAGAAATTGAGCAAGCTAACACTCTCGCTTTGGTGGAAACCCATCAAACTGCTCTGGCTCAATGGGCACACTATGCTCCCATGAATCACCAACATAAAGTTGACTTAGTAGAAGCAGAAAAATGCCGGGTTTTAGGCAAGAATTATGAAGCCGGAGATTGGTACGATCGCGCAATTGCTGGAGCCAATCAAAACGAATATATCCAAGAAGAAGCCTTAGCTTCGGAACTAGCAGCTAAATTTTATCTGGACTGGGGCAAAGAAAAAGTTGCTTCTGGATATATGCAGGAAGCATACTACTGTTACACCCGATGGGGTGCAAAGGCAAAAATCGCTTATTTAGAACAACACTATCCTCAACTACTAGGGGCTATTCTACAACCGACTAAACCAGCGAACGCATCTGGGGGAACAATCTCTTCAACTCTGATGAGAAGCGTAACTAGCAGCGGTAGCAGCAGCTTGAATTTATGGTTGGATTTTCCGGCGGTGATGAAAGCCGCACAAGCTATTTCTCAAGAAATTGAATTAGAGAAACTGTTAGCTACTTTAATGCAAATTGCGATCGCCCATACGGGAGCGCAAACTGGTATTTTAGTTATTCATCAAGAGGGAAAATGGTTAGTAGTGGCAAAAGCTAATCAAAACCATATAGAAAACTGGCAAATTCCTCTAGTGGAATGTCAAGAATTACCCCAAAATTTGATTTATTCTGTAGCCAGAAGTCAAAAAATAGCGGTTTTTGATAACTTGAGTGCTGACGCTAAATTTGCAGGAAATCGCTATATCATCACCCACCAGCCTAAATCAGTTTTATGTATTCCGATTAGCAAGCAGGGAAAATCGAGCGCGATTTTGTATTTGGAAAATAATCTAACAGTGGGAGCATTTACTAGCGATCGCGTCGAAACTCTCCAAATTCTTACGTCTCAAGCTGCTATCTCCATTGAAAATGCACGTTTGTATCAACAAGTAGAGAAATATTCTCACACTTTAGAAGCAGAAGTTGAGCGAAAAACTCAACAGTTAAGCCAAAAAGCTTCCGATCTAGAGCAAGCCTTGAAAAATTTACAACAAACCCAAGCCCAATTAATTCAGAGTGAGAAAATGTCAGCCCTCGGTCAAC
>NZ_JACJUP010000863.1:0-3122 GCF_014748295.1 Planktothrix sp. FACHB-1355
TGACTTATTCATCGTGGAAACTTGCCAAGATGTGCTGCAAATCAAGGCGGCGCTGAATGCGATCGAAGATCTTTTCCAGAAAAAAGGTCAGCGCATTCCGCTGATGGTATCGGTAACAATGGAAACTACGGGTACAATGCTCGTCGGTTCCGATATCAGTGCGGTGTTGACGATTTTGCAACCTTATGCGATCGACATTCTCGGTTTGAACTGCGCCACCGGGCCAGATAGAATGGCCGAACACATCAAATATCTGTGCGAAAACTCCCCCTTCGTAGTTTCCTGCGTCCCCAACGCAGGTTTGCCCGAAAACATCGGCGGTCACGCACATTACAAACTCACCCCGATGGAATTACGGATGGCGCTGACCAAATTCGTAGAAGATTGGGGCGTGCAAGTCATCGGCGGTTGTTGCGGGACTCGCCCCGAACACATTCAAGCATTAGCAGAAATTGGTCAAACTCTCAAACCGAAAGAACGCCATCCCAGCTACGAACCATCCGCAGCATCCATTTATACCGCACAGCCCTACGAGCAAGATAACTCATTTTTGATTGTGGGCGAACGCCTCAACGCCAGCGGTTCTAAAAAGTGTCGCGACTTGCTAAACGCCGAAGATTGGGACGGATTGGTATCTTTAGCCAAAGCCCAAATGCGAGAAGGGGCGCACGTTCTCGACGTAAACGTGGATTACGTGGGACGGGATGGCGTGCGAGATATGCGGGAATTGGCATCAAGGCTAGTAACAAATGTTACTTTGCCGCTGATGTTGGACTCGACGGAATGGGAAAAAATGGAAGCGGGGCTGAAAGTTGTCGGGGGTAAGTGTATACTTAACTCGACCAACTATGAAGATGGCGAACCGCGTTTCTTTAAGGTTTTGGAGTTAGCGAAAAAATATGGTGCGGGGGTAGTAATCGGTACAATTGATGAAGATGGAATGGCGAGAACGGCAGAGAAAAAGTTTCAAATTGCCCAACGCGCCTATCGTCAAGCTGTAGAATACGGTATCCCACCTCAAGAAATCTTTTTCGATACTTTAGCATTACCAATTTCTACCGGAATTGAAGAAGATCGGGCAAACGGAAAAGCTACAATTGAATCTATCCGTCGCATCCGTCAAGAGTTACCGGGATGTCATATTTTGCTGGGTGTTTCTAACGTTTCATTCGGCTTAAATCCGGCGGCGAGAGTTGTGCTGAATTCCATGTTTCTGCACGAAGCAATGGCAGTGGGAATGGATGCAGCAATTGTCAGCGCCAGTAAGATTTTGCCGTTAGCGAAAATTGAACCGGAACATCAAGAAGTTTGTCGCAAATTAATTTATGACGAACGGCAATTTGAGGGGAATGTGTGCGTTTACGATCCTTTGGCAGAGTTAACCACGCTGTTTGAAGGGAAGACGACAAAACGCGATCGCACTGAAGACAATAACCTCCCCGTAGAAGAACGCCTCAAGCAACATATCATCGACGGCGAACGCATCGGCTTGGAAGAACAACTGAAAAAAGCACTAGAAAAATATCGTCCTCTCGATATTATCAATACCTTCTTGCTGGATGGGATGAAAGTTGTAGGCGAGTTGTTTGGATCGGGACAAATGCAATTACCTTTCGTATTGCAATCAGCCGAAACGATGAAAGCAGCAGTCGCCTACTTGGAACCTTTCATGGAAAAGCAAGAGGCGGGTAATAATGCGAAGGGAACCTTCATAATTGCTACTGTCAAAGGTGATGTTCACGATATTGGTAAAAACCTGGTGGATATCATCCTTTCCAATAACGGCTACAAAGTTGTTAACTTGGGAATTAAACAGCCAGTTGATAACATCATTGAAGCTTACGAAAAGCATAAAGCAGATTGCATTGCGATGAGTGGCTTGTTGGTAAAATCGACTGCGTTTATGAAGGATAATTTGGAGGTATTTAACGAACGGGGAATTACTGTACCAGTAATTTTAGGTGGTGCGGCGCTGACTCCCAAATTTGTCCATGATGATTGTCAGAATACCTATAAAGGTAAAGTGATTTATGGCAAAGATGCGTTTGCAGATTTGCATTTTATGGATAAATTGATGCCTGCTAAAGCTGCTGGAAATTGGGATGATTTGCAGGGATTTTTGAATGAAACCGCAGATGTAGGCGAAGCCTTCCCCGAAGGGGTACGCAGATTAACGCAGATTAAAGAGAAATCTGTGAGTGAGTCTAATGGTGATGTGGCAGTCAAGGAACCGCAGGAGGTTGATACCAGGCGTTCTGAGGCTGTTGCAGTGGAGATCGATCGCCCAACGCCGCCTTTCTGGGGAACGCAAATTTTACAGCCGGAAGATATCTCTTTAGAGGAGATTTTCTGGTATTTGGATTTGCAAGCTTTGATTGCTGGGCAATGGCAATTCCGCAAACCAAAAGAACAGTCAAGGGAAGAGTACGATGGATTTTTGGCTGAAAAGGTTTATCCTATTTTGCAACAGTGGAAGCAACGAGTTATTGAGGAAAAATTATTGCATCCTCAAGTAGTTTACGGTTATTTCCCTTGTCAATCTGAGGGTAATTCGCTACATATCTATGATGCAGAAGCATGGAAGAACGGGCAGAAAAAACAAGTTACTACATTCAACTTCCCCCGTCAAAAATCTTTGCGACGTTTGTGTATTGCCGATTTCTTTGCGCCTGTGGAAACTGGGCAGATTGATGTGTTTCCGATGCAAGCGGTAACTGTGGGAAATATTGCAACTGAGTTTGCACAGAAATTGTTTGCAGATAATCAATATACCGATTATTTGTATTTTCATGGTTTAGCTGTGCAAACTGCGGAAGCTTTGGCAGAATGGCTACACGCAAGAATTCGCCACGAGTTGGGTTTTGCTAATGAGGAACCTGATAATATTCGGGATATGCTTGCACAACGTTATCGCGGTTCTCGATATAGTTTTGGATATCCGGCTTGTCCGAATATTCAAGATCAGTATAAACAGTTGGAATTGTTGGGGGCTGAACGAATCAATCTTTATATGGATGAAAGCGAACAAATTTATCCCGAACAATCTACAACTGCGATTATCACCTATCACCCAGTCGCGAAATACTTCACCGCTTAATTAGTAGGGTTGGCTGTTGAGATCG
>NZ_JACJUP010000864.1:0-3076 GCF_014748295.1 Planktothrix sp. FACHB-1355
TTTGGGCAGTATCGACATCATCATGGGATCGGTCGATCGGTAGGTAATTTTGGATTTTAGATTTTGGATTTTGGATTGAATTCATTCCATAATCTAGAATCCAAAACTTAAAATATGAAATATTATGGATAATTACAGTCGGGAATTATGTGAGGCGATCGCACTTCGCATTTCCCAAACTTCTCAACAACGCATTACGTTTGCCGAATACATGGATTTGGTGCTGTATCACCCGCAGCACGGCTACTATGCGAGCGATCGAGTTAATATTGGCGCAAAAGGTGATTTTGTTACTTCTCCTCATATGGGTGCGGATTTTGGCGAATTGCTAGCCGAACAATTTGCCGATATGTGGGAAATTATGGGATGTCCAGCACCTTTTACGCTGGTGGAAATGGGGGCGGGACAAGGGATTTTAGCAGGTGATGTTTTGGTTTATCTGCAACGGCGATATCCCGATTTCTTCAATGTTATACAATACCTGATTGTTGAAAAATCGCCTGCACTGAAAAAAGAACAGCAACAGCGATTGCAAGATTTTCCTCTGCGCTGGTGCGAACTTTCAGAAATACCAAGTAATTCGATTATCGGTTGTTGTTTTTCTAATGAATTAGTCGATGCTTTTCCGGTACATCAGTTTGCGATCGACAAAGGACAACTGCGAGAAATTTATGTGATAACTCAGGATGGCATTAATTTTATTGAAGTTACCGATGAACCTTCTACAGATAGATTAGATCGATATTTTGAATTATTAGGAATTGGCATAACATCGCCTGTTTATCCTGACGGTTATCGCAGCGAAGTAAACTTAGCCGCTTTGGATTGGTTAACTGCAATTGCAGATAAACTACAGCGCGGATATCTGCTGACGATTGACTACGGTTATCCTGGCGATCGCTATTATAACCCAGCCCGCAATCAAGGCACTCTACAATGTTACTATCAGCACCGACATCACGACAATCCTTATATAAATATCGGCAAACAAGATATCACCGCCCATGTGAATTTTACCGCCTTGGAAAAATGGGGTGAATTGTGCGGTTTGCAGAAGATTGGTTTTACTCAACAAGCGTTATTTTTGATGGCGTTGGGATTGGGCGATCGCATCGCTTCTCTCTCTTCCAGTAACGCTACGAATAGTAAAGCAATTGTGCAAGTTTTGCAGCGTCGCGATGCTTTACACCAAATGATGAACCCAATGGGTTTGGGCGGTTTTGGTGTATTAATTCAATGTAAAGGATTGACAGAAGCAGAAAGATTGCGCTGTTTGAAAGGTTTGAGTATGCCATAGATACCCGACTTCTTGAAGAAGTCGGGTATCTCGCTTGCATAAATACACCAACTAAGTAAATTAGGTAATTCAAATGCCCTCCCCGTTTCCGGGAATGAATCCCTACCTAGAAAATCCCCAATTATGGTCAGAATTTCACAATCGCCTGATTGTAGCGATTGCTATTGCGATCGAACCGGAATTAAATCTTAACTATCGAGTGGCGGTTGAAAAGCGAATTTATCTCAGCACATCCTCTGACTTAGTGGGAATTCCCGATATCTCGATCGTCTCCAAACAGCCAACTCCAACTCCACCCACTTCTCCTGTCACCCTCCTCACTCGTATTGAACCTATTCCAGTTCAACTTCCTCTACCAGAAACAGTTGAAGAAAGCTATTTAGAAATTAGAGAAATGCCTAGCGATCGAGTTATTACCGTCATTGAGGTACTTTCTCCCAAGAATAAAGCCGCAGGAGTTGGGCGCAGCACTTACGACACCAAACGCCAGCAGGTGTTAGGTAGCCGCACCAACCTTGTAGAAATCGATCTGCTTAGAGGCGGCAAACCTATGCCGATTTTGGGAGTCAGACAGCGTAGCGACTATCGCATTTTAGTTAGTCGCGGCTCTCAACTTCCGCAAGCTCAATTATATGCGTTTAGCGTCCGCGATGCAATTCCTTGCTTAAGTGTGCCTTTGCAACCTCAAGAGACAGAACCTTCGCTCGATTTACAAAATTTATCGATCGCAGTGTACAATCAAGCCAGATTCGATTTAGCAATTGATTACCGTCAAGAACCTTATCATCCCCTAAAAGCAGCAGATCGAGAGTGGGTAGATAACCTATTGCGAGAACAAGGTTTGCGTTGAGAAAGAGCAATTATTCGGGAACTGGAGTTTCTATGTGAGTATCCATTTCTAACACAGTTAATACATATTCTGATTGGTTAACTGAATGATTTGTGGATAGATCGAAGATTATCCCACCTTTTTCGGCATTGACATCAATCAAAGTCGGTAATTCACCCTTTTTGTTAAAACTGATAATTTGGTAAAGTCTTTCTCCCACCTTTACTGAAGTGCCCAAAGCAACTCTCTCTTGAATCACGCCACCTGCTGGGGAATAGTATTTTTTTTGCTGAGTTTTGCGAGTAAATACGATTTGATGCGATGCAGTTTCAGGCAGTGGAAAACCAGCGATATTTAATATACCTTTCTGGGCTAGGTAATTTTTTATTCCCAAGACTCCTTTGGCAACTGACTCAGGATTCATCTGCATTCCGCCACCAAGTTCTAGCGTCCAAGATTCCAGATCGAATTTGATAGGTTTTCCCATTTCTGCTAAAGTATCTTCTAGGGCTAACCAAGGTTTGAGAAAAGCTTCATCAAACGCATCCCCATCATATTGGTTTAGCCAAATTTCATAATCTAGTAGAAAAGCTTTGGCGCTTTCTTCTCTACCTTTAAATCCGTAAATGTAATCGATACCTTGATTGCTAGAACTATGTATGTCAATCACATAATCTGCATCTAAACACAATGATTGAAGATGATATCTATATAATTTGTCATAAGGCACGCTGCTAGGCGAGTCGATCTTTTTTAACTGTTCTTCAAAACTTAACTTTATCCTGTTGAGGTAGTTTTGCCTGATAGTAGCTTCGTCAAAGCTTAGTTGAGATTGAGCAAATGTTTCCAAATCTTGACATTCTTTCTCATAATCCCAAAATATCCGGTTCCAGTCTTTGCCATCATAGATGTTGTATCGACCTGTGGAAAAATAGTGGGTACGCTGGTTG
>NZ_JACJUP010000865.1:0-3154 GCF_014748295.1 Planktothrix sp. FACHB-1355
CTCTCCGCAAAAATAACGGGGATAATCCCAGCGGATTTGCTCTTACCCCACCTTTGGAATAACCCGAAACGGGTGTTCCTGCTTTATCCTGAGAATTGGAACTCTTATTTATATTTAATTTCCACAAATAAGCTTTGATTCAAGCCGAAACCCTAGAACTACTGGAATGGCCACGTCTGTGCCAACACCTGTCCACTTTTGCTGCCACCAAGCTGGGAGCTATTGCTTCTCGTCGTCTGCAAATTCCCCAAACTCAAGACGAGAGTCTGACTCTGTTGGCGCAAACTCAAGAAGTTTACAAATTGGAAACTCGCCTGACAACAGGCTGGACTTTTGACGGAATTTATGATATAGGAGATGCGCTCGAACGAGCCGAACTCCAAGGTATCTTGTCTGGGGAAGAGTTGCTCAACATTGCGACAACTCTGGCGGGGACAAGACAACTGCGTCGAGTTATCGATAACCAAGAAGATTTGCCCGTTCTGACGGAGTTAGTGGCAGATTTGCGGACTTATCCGGAGCTAGAGCAGGAAATTCACCACTGCATCGACGATCGCGGCGAAGTGGCAGACAGAGCTAGTCCCAAACTCGCCGGCATTCGCCAGCAAATGCGGCAACAGCGCGATCGCATCTATCAGATATTGCAAGGCATTTTACAGCGGCAATCCGGCGCGGTGCAGGAACAGGTGATTACCCAGCGGGGCGATCGCTTCGTTATCCCCGTGAAAGCAACTAGCAAAGATGCTATCCCAGGTATAGTTCACGACACATCGATGAGCGGCGTTACCCTGTACGTGGAACCAAACGCGATTGTGTCGTTGGGAAATCAGATGCGGCAACTCATTCGTCAAGAGCAAGCTGAGGAAGAAGCGATTCGCAGAGCTTTGACAGAACAGGTGGCAGCAGTTAAACCGGATTTGGAGAGGTTGTTGGCGATCGCAACTACTTTAGATCTGGCAACAGCTAGGGCGCGTTACAGTTATTGGTTGCAAGCTAATCCGCCCAGATTCATTCAAATGGTTGGAGGCGGGCAAGATGCCCACCCCACAAGAGAAAGCATTACCCTGCGGCAGTTGCGCCATCCTCTGTTAGTTTGGCAACATCAGCACGAACAAGGTGCAGCAGTTGTGCCCGTGGATTTACTGATTCAGCCGCAAATTCGAGTAGTAACGATTACAGGCCCTAACACTGGCGGCAAAACCGTTACCTTAAAAACTTTGGGTTTGGCGGCGCTGATGGCGAAGGTGGGTTTGTTCGTAGCCGCACGGGAACCAGTCGAAATGCCCTGGTTTGAGCAAGTTTTGGCAGATATTGGCGATGAACAATCGTTAGAGCAAAGTTTATCTACCTTTTCCGGTCACATCCGCCGCATTAGCAGGATTTTAGAGGCTTTGGAGAATGGAGAAGAAAATGAATCTGCAATTGCCAATGAGCAATTATCAACGAGCAATTCGCTAGTATTGCTAGATGAAGTGGGAGCGGGTACTGACCCAGCGGAGGGAAGTGCATTGGCGATCGCACTTTTACAATATCTCGCCGACAACGCACAACTGACGATGGCGACAACTCACTTTGGCGAACTCAAAGCGCTGAAATATCAAGACTCGCGTTTTGAAAATGCTTCGGTAGAATTCGATGATGTCAGCCTTTCGCCTACATATCGTTTATTATGGGGAATTCCCGGTCGTTCTAACGCTTTGACAATTGCTCGCCGTTTGGGACTCAACGCAGAGGTAGTTGAAAAAGCACAAACTTATGTAGGGGGAGCAACGGAAGAGGTAAACGAAGTAATTGCGGGATTGGAAGCGCAACGCCGCCGTCAAGAAACTAAAGCAGAAGAAGCAGCGCAACTACTCAAACAAGCAGAGCGTTTCTATCAGGAAGTCTCCAAAAAAGCAGCTGCTTTGCAAGAAAGAGAACAACAGTTGCGACAACAGCAAGAACAGGAAGTGCTAAAAGCGATCGCACAAGCAAAAGGTGAAATCGCCCAAGTAATTCGCCGCTTGCAACAAGGGCCGATGACCGCACAAGATGTGAATATAGCAAGGGAAAGTGTCAATCAAATTGCCCAACGTCATTTGCCACCACCGCCACCGCCAAAACCCAAACCAGGCTTTATGCCAAAAGAAGGCGATCGCATTCGCATTCCCAGGTTAGGTCAAACTGCGGAAGTGCTGAGTTCTCCTAACGAAGCAGGTCAGTTGACCGTCAAGTTTGGCATCATGAAAATGACTGTTTCTTTAGAAGATATCGAATCCCTTGATGGTGAGAAACCGGAATTGCCAGTTAAATCAAAACCCGTTGCAGGCGAGACAAGTAATTCGCAAAAGAAACAGACAGCAACTGTTCCGCAACAACCCAAACCTGCGATTCGCACATCTAAGAATACTCTCGATATTCGCGGTTGGCGAGTAGCAGATGCAGAAAGCGAGGTAGAAAAAGCGATCGCCCAAGCAGTAGAATACGGTGTCCTGTGGATCGTTCACGGCAAAGGCACCGGTAAGCTGCGACAAGGAGTTCACGAATTCTTGAAGCAGCATCCGCAGGTTGAGCGTTTTGATTTAGCCGATCGATCTGAAGGCGGCGAAGGCGTCACCGTTGCACACCTCAAGTAAGCTGGGTAATTGCAAATTTCAGATTTCAGATTGCAGATTTTGGCAATTTGTAATCTGAAATCTTAGCATTCTTTAACTACATCATATAATTATATTATGTCCGGTAGCATCGGCTGCATAAAAAATCCCCTTCTTATCTGCGTTAATCTGCCTACATCTGCGGTAGAAATTTAACCACCGATTCTCACAGAGAATAACAACAGTGAATGTGGCGAAAATAAAAATTTTTTTAGGGAATAATCAAAAATTTGCCATCTAAAATCTTAAATCTCAAATTAATTCATCCCCAAGTGAAAAGTTCGCAACTAGATGTGTTGCAACATTCCAACAAATTCTGAACTTTATATTTGGCGATCGCATAACGCCAACCGAGCAATTCTCCTTTTTGATAGGGTGTGGGATAACCGATAATAAATGGTTCTTGAGCATAAGGAGTGCGACAGCGAACTTTGCCTTCGTCGTATCCCAGCCAAAAATCGGTAGCTTTTTGAACCGAGTGATGAATATGCAGGCGGTATTCGGAAATTAACAATTCCAGT
>NZ_JACJUP010000866.1:0-3163 GCF_014748295.1 Planktothrix sp. FACHB-1355
TGTGTTGTGGTTTCATCCTTGATTCTGGTTACGATCGCAACCCGTGCCTTTTTCTACGCTAGCTCAGTTAGGTTCACAACCATAACCCTATGCAACATTAAAATAGGGAGGCTGCACCCTCTAGATCTTTATTGGTGAGAAAACGGTTGTGTTGAAATATCAGGCTCGAATCTATGTTACTCTGCGGCCTTCGGTTTTAGACCCGGCTGGTGTGGCAGTACAGTCTGGACTGAAACACATGGGCTATGACAATGTGGAACAGGTGAGAATTGGTAAATATGTCGAAGTGACGCTGGATGCTGAGTCGGAAGATGCGGCGCGGCAGCAATTGGATATTATTTGCGATCGCCTCCTGGCAAATCCAGTTATTGAAAATTATTGCTTTGAATTGACTCAGCTGTCCGAAGCTGCGGGGGTAAAGGGATGAAGTTTGGGGTGATAGTTTTTCCGGGTTCAAATTGCGATCGCGATGTTGCTTATGTCACCCGCGATTTGCTCGCCCAACCGACGCGGATGGTTTGGCATGAAGAAACTGATATCTCAGATTTAGATGTAGTGGTGATTCCGGGCGGTTTCAGCTATGGGGATTATTTGCGTTGCGGTGCGATCGCTCGTTTCTCCCCGGTGATGAAAGCTACAGTAGAACACGCAAATAAAGGTAAGCTGGTGCTGGGAATTTGCAATGGTTTCCAGGTGCTGACGGAGGCGGGTTTATTGCCAGGGGCGCTGGTGCGAAATCGGGATTTGCATTTTATTTGCGATCGCGTCTCCCTGCGTGTCGAACGCACTAATCTGCCTTGGACGCAACTTTACCAAACTGGACAGGTAATTACTCTGCCGATCGCTCACGGCGAGGGCAATTACTACGCCGATGCCGATACTTTGGCACAGTTGGAAGATAACGATCTAGTGCTGTTCCGCTACGAGGGCGAAAACCCCAACGGTTCGTTAAATAATATTGCAGGTATTTGTAATATTAAAGGAAATGTGCTGGGGATGATGCCTCACCCAGAAAGAGCGTCAGATCCGATGTTGGGGGGAACAGATGGAATGAAGTTGTTTGAAGGTTTGTTGAAAGTCGCCGTAGGAGCATTAGCTTAGCAGAAACCCAGAAACCCGGTTTCTTAGAGAAACCCGGTTTCTGAATTTAGAGAAACCGGGTTTCTGAATAAGAAAAATTCAAGTGTTAAAAAATCATAAAATAACAGTCACTAAAATAGAAATCAGTGACGCACAAAAGTGACAATTTAGTTTGTCTGGTGTCAGAAAAGGGAACTAACAAAGATAAGAAATAGCTTGTTAAAAATTGCTAATCGTTTATGATGGTAGAAACCTCCCCGTCACAGACAATAAAAATATGTATAATCAAAAACTTATTCCGGAGAATGAAACCGATCGCCTGAAAGCCTTGCACCGTTATGAAATTCTGGATACACCGCCGGATGGAGCTTTTGACCGGATAACGGCGATTGCGGCGCGATTGCTGAAAGTACCGATCGCGATCGTTAGCTTGGTAGACAGCGATCTCATTTGGTTTAAATCACATTACGGTCTAATCAGAAGCAAAGTTGTTGAAGCTCTGGCATAGGCGATTTGCTCCAGGCAAAAATATTGACTATATCGTCAAAATTAAATTGGCAGTTGAAGTGGCGTTGGGCTGAATGAAACTCAAACTTAGAAGGAACAAAATCAGATTGCTTAAATAAATTCAAAATTTTATCACTCGCCTCTTTGGGGGACAATAGCCCTTCACCAACGGCCTCAACTGTAGAAGCCGCCTGCTCAAACAACTCCTCATAGCGTTGTAAGTCGGGACAAAGAGAACCTAAATAGAGGGGGTCATTTAAACCAGAGAAACAAGCTAAATCGCCTGTTTCCTGGTATCGCTCTTGCATTTTCTTAATTCTAAAGACGTTGAGCAAGCCACCGAAGCTCCAAACTCGATACCAAGCGTTCCACAAGGCAAAATCAGAAAAGGCGATAAAAGAGCAATGTACCAGTCGGTCGTTATAGTCTAGCAATCGTTGCTGCAAGCGATCGATATACTCGAAACGTTCTGCTGAAAAGTCGTCGTCTTCTAAGGCTTTGAGCAGCAAGCCTGCTAGGGCGTATAAACCGTCAACCGTGTTAGCCATACCGCGACTGAAAAGAGCATCAATCGTCCCCGCCGCCTGTGCTGTCAGGCAAAACCTGTCCCCGACACACCGTTTGGAAGAATACTGCAATCGGTCTGTTGAAACCCATTCTCTGACAGGCCGAGCGTTCTTAAATTGGGGAGCAATACCCGGAAATTTCGCCAAAATACTGTCAAATTCTTGTTGCGGGGTCAAGTTAGTTTTGGGGAAGTGGCGGGTATCTAGAGATAGCCCAATGCTGCACAAAGGACTGTTACTTTTTGGATGATTGCCAAAAGGAATCACCCACATCCACCCACCTGCAAACAAGTGGTGCATTGTGCCATCGTGCCAAGCCTGGGGAACGCCCCAAGCCGCCTTTGAGTCAATACACTCGTCGTATGGTTTGACACCGATGAAGTGGTTAAACAAAGCCCTGGAGTGCGTTTTAAAGCGACATGGAGACTCGCGCAAGTCGAATTTTTTAGCCAAGATCGACTTGAATCCTGTTGAGTCTACCAAGTAGCGACCAAAGAATTCTTCACCTCGATCGCTTTTGAGGAAAACCTTACTTTCGTCAATTGCCAAATCCACGATGTTCGTATTTTGTCGGACGGTAGCTCCGTATTTAATCGCTACAGTCAGTAAATAGGCGTCTACGTCTTGCCTAAACCAATGGGAATCATAGCCGACGAGCAGGTGCGGAATGATGTTTTGAGTAACTTCTTGGGGATTTTGAGCCTGTCCGGCTTGCTGATACACAAAACCAAAGTTTGTCTTTACACCACAATGGGAAGTGACATATTGGTGCATTCCTTCAAAAGTGCTGCAAGCCCCGATTTCCGGCACATCGTAGCGGTCTGCAATTATCCGCATCATCATCGTGGTTTGGGGAATCGTCGCTTCCCCGATCGCAAACCTGGGATGCTCTTTCTCGTCAATTAACAGAACTTTGTAACCTTGCCGAGCTAGAATCGCTCCTAAAATTGAACCAGAAAAGCCCGTTCCTAAAATTGCTACGTCAAAATTACCCGCACTATTCATCTGAT
>NZ_JACJUP010000867.1:0-3162 GCF_014748295.1 Planktothrix sp. FACHB-1355
CTTGCTAGACAACAGTTTCAGAGATTTTGTCCCCCTCTGAACGGTTACCATTTTTCTAGCTCTCGCTGTATCACTTCCCAACTTTTGTTGGCAACATTACCGATTTGAAACTCTTTAGTATCAGGTAGTACCAACTGAGCTACCGGGGGAAACGAGAGCGTAGGGATTTGAACCCCCAAAATTCTTCAGTTTCGTAGACTGAGATGTTATCCAGTTACACCACGCTCTCAAGGCGGAGAAGGAGGGATTTGAACCCTCGACGGTTGTTACACCGCTCTTTCTTAGCAGGAAAGCGCCTTAAGCCACTCGGCCACCTCTCCACAATGGGTCGGGCAAGATTTGAACTTGCAACGCTTTAAGCTACTGTTTTACAGACAGCTACCTACGCCAATAGGTGAGCCAACCCGAAAAAAAAGCCCCAACGGGATTTGAACCCGTGTTGTCCGATCGAAAGCCGGTTGTCCTAAGCCTCTAGACGATGGGGCCAAAGGAAAAATCTACTTCGTGCAAGTTGGAGAGGCTTGTTTTTCAGCCCCCAAGTTGGTGGAGGCTGTAGGAATCGAACCTACTCCAATCCGAAGATTGGATACCAAGTTTGTAAGCTTCTTCTATAAGGTCACGCAGTAGAACGCAGGGACTAGGATTTGAACCTAGAATATCGATTTTGGAGATCGAGCTGTTGCCTGTTACACCATCCCTGCATTTGGTAGCAGCGGCGGGACTTGAACCCGCATCAACCAAGGTATGAGCTTGGGACTTTGCCATTAAGCTACACTGCTATTTCACACCAAGGTCAGAGTGGGACTTGAACCCACGCTAGTCGGTTTTGCAGACCGACGCCTTACCAACTTGGCGACCTGACCGTTTGGTAGTCCCGACGAGGTTTGAACTCGCAATCTTCTGCTTGAGGGGCAGACGGCTTGAACCAATTCGCCTACGGGACTATTTAAGCGAGGCTGACGGGACTCGAACCCGCGATCCTTCACTGTGACAGAGTGACGCTCTACGCAACTGAGCTACAGCCCCATTAATCGAACAATTTATCCCACCTTTCTTCATCTTGGTCTTGAGGAATATGACAGGTTTTACCTCTAACTTCCTCAAATGACAAGACGTAAGCTGTATCTGAGAACAGGCAGTAGTCAACTATAAAATCAAACTCGCCTTCTCGATCGCACCTAAACTTAGTTTTACGATCGCTACAACGAAGCTGAATGAATGGCATTCCTCGTCTGTCGATGTAAGCGGACTTAACCTGTATTTTTAGGTGTTTACCAGTGGGATTCTCAACGAGCCAATCTGCTGTTCCACCGTCGAATACCGATCCGTACACTTTAAAACCGTACAGAGTTAGACGAAATAGAACAGCAGCTTCAGAGATAGAGCCTCTCCGATCTGAAGTTAGCTCTCGATCGCCTAATGCTTTATGGTATTTTGACTCTATTGGCCTCTGACGCTTGCGTACAGTTTTAATGTAGTTTTGCAGCTTTTCATCGGCAACAGCTTGTTTGGCTGGCATTAGACTATCTTTGTATGAATCAACGACTTCATCAAAAGTGAAAATTAAATCGCTGTTTCACAAAACAAGCTAACCGCACTCGTTACAGCCAGGTAGTTTCTACCTACACTGTCAACTTCTTGGCTTAAACAATGAAATGGGTGAATTATTCAGTTTTCAAGGTTCGGTTCGGTTTGGGGTGAGGCTTTTGGCTCTCTCTCCCTCGCCATACATTTATACTACATAGCGTACTACAAAAGTGTCAAGGGTTTGGGAAAAAATTTTTTTTGGGGGGTTGTAGGAGGAGTTAAGCAATGGTAGCTGTTGGCTGTAATCGTTGCATAGCAATGCTTACAGCCAATAAAGCGGCGGAAGTCGCCTTTTGTAACACATATATATGTAGTGGTGTGTGGCAGCACTACAAGAGCGTGAAGCGATCGCACGAGCAATATCTGTCTTTGCTTGTGTCGGGGAGGCGGACGATCGCGCTATGAGGTGGGGCAATGAATAAGCGATCGCACTACCTACCGACTACCCAATAGTGCTGATAATACTGAGAACGCGATCGAAAATATGTTGATATTACCGATCGTCTTGTCAAAATACAATTCCTAATCCAGTAGAAATCCTCTTTTAATTAACAGTAAATTTTTTTACCATTATGGTATGGCAAACCTTAAAAGAAGATAAATTCTGAGGCTGAAATCTTAAGAGCTTGTTCGTAAAGCTGATTAGAAAATTTAATAGGGTGAGGGCTGGAAATTCTAATAGTTTTTGAAGACGATTGCTTGCCAGATGGTGTATTGGCAAACAAAAAGCATTAAATTTGCTCAATTTATTTTCTTAATGAGTGTAAGGCTGTACTTTTGTGGTAAGATTTGCCGCATTGCTGTCTGAAGATTAACAGGAGCTTAAAACAAGGGAAATCGTCAATGTATCGCCTTGTTTGAAAGACAGATAGTCTTTTTGATATTTTACTCCCAAAGTAGGAAAAATTCCTGACTTGTGGCAATTCTAGGATGGAAGAGTTTGGAGGACGAACAGTGAGCTACTACGATTTTGACGATCATTTTTGGTCACCAAAGGAAGTTTGCGGTCAGCAACCGCCGAAAAAAACTCAAAAACGAATTTGGGGTATTTGGAAGCTGACAGGAATTGGTGGCGGTGGGGTTTCGCGTAAGTACGGGTCGGTTTCGGCGGATGTGAAAGACAGTCTCGATCGCACGCCTCAAGCTTAAAGTAAATCTACTCAGCATACACTTCTGCTGACCATTATAAAAGTAGCAAGACTCTCAATTTAAGGGCTTTGCAGATGATGGCATCCCTTGGCTGTAGGGTTTTGTCAGCTCTTAGTTAGGCTGTTGCCAGCGCTTTACTTACCCACAACACTGCATACCTGCCGTTAGGTGAGAAATAGATCGATAAAAGGTTATGCAAGTGTTCCTCACCCGCTCAATGTTAAAATTGGGCGGGTTTCTTACTGTAGACAAAGCATAGGGTGATTTATTTCGCCTAACTACTGCGAGATATTTTCATTAAATCGAATATTCTTGCTTTTGATAATTGGCTCACATCGTACCAGAAGTGGGAAGATTTATTTTCAATAAAGAAATGTTTAAATTATCTTAAAAAAGGATCTACCTGGAGATAGATTATTTTTTAAT
>NZ_JACJUP010000868.1:0-3159 GCF_014748295.1 Planktothrix sp. FACHB-1355
TTATTGGTATCGACGAGGCTCAAGTCCCAACTGCACCAGTTACTCACCAATACTAAGCGATTATCGGGTGTCGTGGCGACAAATTTGGGCACAGATCCGACTTGGATGACTTTTTCGATCTGAAGGGTTTTGGTGTTAATTCGATACAGGAAACTTTGGTCGAGTCTTGGCGATGGACTACAGCGATCGTTCCCTGGATTGCTAAAGCCACGACCGTACATTTGGTAGTTAGATACCCAGGCATATTTACCATCATGAGAAAAACTCGCTTCTACGGGAGCGCCTCGGTAATTGCCTTTGTATTTTAAATAACCGAATTTTGCTAAATCGACGTTATCCGGGATTTTTTTAACTAATTTATGCTCCCGGTTGTAGACGGTTATGGTGTGGCTGTACATCATGTTTTGGGCGAAAAACAAACCCTGACCGGAATGCACTACCGACTTGGGCGAAATGCCACCGGCGATCGTTTTTTCCAGCTTCATTCGGGTTTGCGTTTTCGGCTTTACCGCTGGTTTAGCAGCAGTTGTCGGGCGCGGTTTTGGTGCGGGTTTGTTAGTGATGGCGGTTGGTTGCTGGATGGGGGTTTGCTTTTTGGGCGCGGTTGCTTTTTGATTTTCGATTTGATATCGCACCGCTACTCCCAATGCGGCAATTAAAACCCAAATGATACCGCCCAACCAAAGCAAACGTACCCTTTTTTTGTATCTTGTCGTCAGCTTTTTTCGTTTCGGTTTTGCTTCGACGACGGGAAGAGTAATTACAGGTGGCGTTGCATTTGGCGTGGAGTCGGCGAGTGGCAATTCAATTGTCTGACTCCAAAGCGGCGTTTCGATGTTGGTTTGTCGCGCAACTACTCGCACATATCGAATGGGTACGATACCCAAGCGACTGATGCCTTGATAGATAAAATTGATACAGCCTTCTTGAGTGTATACTTGGTCGGATATTAAGGTAACATCCAGACAAGTTCCGTCTCGACTGACTGTAGCTGCGATACCTTTTTTCCAGACAACTTGGTTGATCAGGGCGGCGATCGCATCTGGATCTCCCTGTTGCGCTTGGGATAAAAGGGTTTGCAGAGGTGTTATTTGTTGAGTCACGGTGTATTAACCTAAACTGCATTAGCTGCCATTCTATGATTCAAGTGGCATCAAGTTAAAAAGGAAATATTCGTCGATCGCACATTGCCAATGAGTTCACAAAACTTATCGTTTTTTGCACAAATCCGAAAAAGCTACGATAACTACCGAGTGTGGTACGCTTGTCTCCTCTTGATTGGTTGTTTGCTGTTCACAGTTGCCATTTCCCTCTCTCAGGGTGCGGTGTATCTGAGTTTCGCCCAATTGTGGCAAGCGTTGCTGCATCAAGGCGATCCCATCAATCAAACTATACTCTGGGATTTGCGCTTACCGAGAACGATCGCAGCTTTAATTGTAGGTGCAGCTTTGGGGATGTCGGGTGCTTTGTTACAAGGGATGTTGCGAAATGGATTGGCAGACCCTTATTTGTTAGGAATTTCTGCCGGTGCGGGTTTGGTAGCTGTCGGTTTGGTAACATTGGGATTGTTCCAAGCTTGGTTGCCTTTGGCTGCTTGGATCGGTGCGATCGCGACAACCATGCTTGTATATTTTATCGCTCGTCGCAGTACCGGGCTTTCCGTGGAACGGTTGATTTTAGGGGGAGTTGCGGTTAGTTCGCTGTTTGGTGCAACGCAGTCAACTATTCTGCTGCTGGCAGATGATGGTAAAGTACAATTGGCGTTGAGTTGGTTAATTGGCAGTCTCAACGGGCGGGGATGGTCGGAAGTGAATGTGGCTGGCCCTTATGTGGCGATCGCATTGCTGGGCGGCTGTTTGTTGGCGAGGTCTTTGAATATTTTAAATTTGGGTGACGATTTGGCGGTGGGATTGGGAGTTTCGTTGATGCGATCGCGCTTTTTAATTGGCGGAGTCGCTACCCTACTCGCCGCCGGTGCAGTCAGCGTTGGCGGTTTGATCGGTTTCGTCGGTTTGATTGTACCTCATGGGGTACGGTTGCTGGTAGGTACAGATTATCGCTGGGTTTTACCGCTTTCTGCTTTAGGCGGTGCTTTTGTGTTGAGTTTCGCGGATATGCTATCTCGTTTGGGTGCGATCGAGTTGCCGGTAGGTGCTGTGACGGCTTTGTTAGGATCGCCTTTGTTTGTTTGGTTGCTTTCTCGCAGTAATCAGAGTCGATCGGAAAAATAAGTTTTTGGGATTTTTTTACCACAGATGAAGACAGATGAACACAGATGAACACAGATGTAGATTCAATCTGATTTTTTCCAGACAAAACAGATTACAGATTTTTTCATATCCATATAATATAAGTACATCTGACAAAATTATTTTATCTGTGTTCATCTGTGTTCATCTGTGGTAAAAAAGATTAAATTATGCCTTTGGAAGCTAAAGAATTGGTTGGCGGTTACAATAATTTGCCGATTATCCGCGAAATCAATTTAACTCTCCAATCTGGTGAGTGGTTGAGTTTAGTCGGTGCCAATGGTTCGGGTAAGTCTACTTTATTGAAAATCCTCAGTCGCATTTTAAAACCGCAATCTGGTATAGTAATTTTGGATGGGAAAGCTATTCACGAATTACCCCCACATTTGGTAGCGCAAAAGTTAGCAATTCTGCCGCAACAGCAAACGTTTCCTACTGGCTTAACAGTCAGGCAATTGGTGGCGTGCGGGCGATCGCCTCATCAACCTTGGTGGCAGTGGGAATTAAATGCGGAAGATAAACAAAAAGTGGAAGAAGCTATTGTCGAAACGGGTATCCAAGAGTTTAGCGATCGACCTGTGGAACATCTCTCTGGCGGGGAAAGACAGCGGGCTTTTTTGGCACTGGCGCTAGCCCAATCTCCCCAAGTGTTATTATTAGATGAACCCACAACTTATCTCGATATTAATTATCAACTGCAATTGCTAGAATTGCTCAAACAACTTAATGTGCAACAAAAATTATCGATCGTCACCGTATTGCACGAAGTCAATTTAGCCGCCCGGTACAGTTCCCGCATCGCCATGCTTAAACAAGGGCGTCTTTGGGATATCGGTACACCCGCCGCAGTCATCACCCCAGAAAATATCGCCCAAGTCTTTGGCGTGTCAGTCGCGATTTTGCAAACGCC
>NZ_JACJUP010000869.1:0-3159 GCF_014748295.1 Planktothrix sp. FACHB-1355
ATTGGTATAACCAATTGTCCGCCTGTTCAAAACTGGTGTTGTGCAGCAGTTGCATAGCACATCCGAGAAACTACTGAATTATTACACCTAGTATGGAATTTTTTCAGGATAAGTTGAGTGACCGCAATCTCTTGTATCTTGTGATGAGATTTACAGTTAATTAGTGATGTACGTCAGTATTCCCCGTGATTACCGTTAGTGACTGATGTGACGTAAGTCACAGAGTACTTAACCCCTCTACGCTCTCGCCAAGGGAAGCCACAGCACCAAACTCAGGAGCGTCACAAAAAGAACGGGTAAGGTGAGAATTATGCTGATACTCACATACTCTCCCCAGCTGATGCGTAACCCCTTGCGATCGAGAACGTGCAACCACAGCAGGGTAGATAGACTACCGGTGGGGGTTATCTTTGCGCCAACATCGCAGCCGATCGCATTCGCGTAGACCATAGCTTGTCGAATATGAGGATCGAGATCGGCAGCATCTTGAATAGCGATCGCGTTAATCAAAACTGTAGGCAGATTATTCATCACACCAGACAATAAAGTTGCGATAAAGCCAGTACCGATCGCGGCTACAGAGAAACCCCAATCCGACAATCGCTCCAAACTGTGGCTGAGAATCGCCGTTAAACCCGCATTTCGCAGTCCCGTCACCACCAGATACATCCCCAAACTGAACACCACCACCTGCCAAGGTGCTTCGCGCAAAATCTTGCGAATGGGAATTACCGCTTTGCTTTTCGGTTGCCACCAGCGTCCCGCTAAAACCAGCAGTCCCAAAGCACCCAAACCGGCAATTAAACAAACTGGCAGCCCCAGAGGTTCTGCAAGGAAATAACCGCACAAAAGCAACCCCAACACGCCAAAACTGCAACGAAACACGAGGCGATCGCGGATTACGCTGGCCGGCGATGCCAATTCTGCAACAGAGTAGCGCGACGGGATAGAGCGATGAAAGTATAACCAGAGAACCCCCAAACTCGCAGCAGTAGCGACAAAATTCACCGGCACCATCACCAAGGCGTACTCGCCAAAGGAAATATGGAAATAGTCAGCGCAGATAATGTTGACCAAATTGCTCACCGTGAGCGGCAGACTGGTGGCGTCAGCGATAAAACCGGTCGCCATCACGAAGGCAAGGGTAGCTTGGAAACCAAAACCCAGCACTAACAGCATTTCCATCACAATCGGGTTGAGAATTAGAGCAGTACCATCATTGGTAAACAAAGCCGTCACCACCGCTCCCAGCAGAATCACCAACGGGTACAGTAACTTACCTCTACCCTTACCCCACTGAGCCACATGAAGTGCCAACCAACGAAAAAAACCAGCTTCATCCAAAATTAGGGAAATCACGATTAAAGCTACTAGGGTGAAGGTGGCGTTCCAAACAATTTGCCAAACTTCTGGAATATCTTTCCAGCTAACCACACCTGTAGCGAGAGCCAAAATAGCTCCTCCCACGGCGCTAAAGCCGATACCCAATCCTCGCGGCTGCCAGATGACAAGGGTGAGAGTGAAAATGAAGATTGCGATCGCCTTCGGTGCGACACTGATATCTATCGGTATTGTCATCAAAAGCATATTTTTACAAGTCAGTTACGTACTGCCAGCCTAGTTTAAGGGAACGTTAATTCAGATATATATAGCTTCTTCTATCTAAAGGTAGAGAAGAATGTAAACCCAAAGAGTGATATTAACAACCGACAAATTATTTTTAGGGAGGTATACTATTCAACATTATCCCGCTAGGTAAGGAGCCATATTCGGTGCATAAAATAAAATCTACCCAGTACTCCTTAACTGTCATTCAAGCTCAAGTATATCAACTCGTGCATGAAGGTATTGTCAGTCGGGAGCAACGCATTTATACGCTTTGGAAACATATGTCTGCTTGGGAATGGTGTCGAATTGAGCAAGAGTTAGAAAAAAGCAACTTTCTGCTCAGGGATTGTATTGGCGATTTGATTGGCTGGGAAGGATAAAATAAACAAAGTCAAAAGTCACCCGATTTTGGATTTTGGATTGACTCCGCCTTAATTATCAAAAAGGCGTATTGCCTGACTGACTGGTTGCGGGAATAGGTACTGCCAAATTGCGAATCCGCCTATCTTCCGCCGCACTAACATCCGGAATGTTGTAAGGATTGCTGGCAAAATTTTCAGCTAAATAATCTTGTAAAGCTTTTTGTTCCCCAATCCCTGTATCTAAAGAATTAGTTGCCGGAAATTTGGGGAACGGATAGCGATCGCCACCACCTGCCAAAAACTTTAACGTCACGATTCGGAAAGTGCGATTGGGATTGCCGACAAGTTGACCGTTCTGAACAACGGTATCGATAATATTGTCGTTGCGATCTCTAACATTTAAAGAGATAACTCGACTTCCGGCTGGTAAATTTGGATTAAAAGTAAAAGCCATTCCTCCCACCTGCGGGAAACGTCCCGGCGTGCGTCCCGGTGCGGTATCTGCGACGCCGTGTTCGATTACTTGCTGCAACTGTTGTGCGGTTACTGTCAGCAAAGTGAGTTGGTTATGAAACCGCAAACTATTTTCAATATCCAATTGGGAAATTTCACCAGCTTTTTTGCCTACACTGGGATTGGCAACAGGAGGAATTTTTTTACCTGCATTTGGATCGTTACCGCCAGAACCAACAATTGCACCGATCGATTCCCGAATACCGCCGCCATTTTTGAGCGAAATTACCACAGAAGAGTCAATTTTGCGAGCCGCAGATAAGTTCGCATCAGCAGTCAGGTTGCCCAAATTTGTTTCTTCTGTGCGAACCGAGTTTCTTTCACCGTTGAGGTAAACATTAGTCAATCCAAAAGTATTGGCATCTTTGGTATTAATAACTTGTCGCAACGCTTGGGTGACTTGTACCACTTTCGGATCGGGAGGAAAATTCCCAGTTGCAATTACTCCTCGATCGTCAGCAGCGTAAGCGCCGCTAATATTGGGATCTATACTTCCCGGAACTATACGTCCTTGAGGGTCGAATTCGGCAACCAAACGACCAACATATTTATAGTTACTGGTTGTATTGACGATCGCGATCGGTTCGCCGCTAGCGGATGTTCTGAGGATGGGATAAACGCCTTTAGAAGTATCGCCAACGCGCAGGCGATCGGTGCGATCGCATAACAGCGTGTG
>NZ_JACJUP010000087.1:0-11025 GCF_014748295.1 Planktothrix sp. FACHB-1355
CGGTTACTTCTAGGTTGGCACTTCTGAGGACGGTCTGCTGTAGTTCGGCACCGCGTAGCTTGGCACCCCGCAAGTCAGCACCTTCCAGCATAGCACCGGCTAAGTTGGCACCGGTGAGGTCGGCACCTCGAAAGTTGCCGCCTCTAAGGTCTACATTCTTGAGATCGCATTTGGGACACTGATTTGTGGCGAGTAATTGTTTGATATGTTCTGGTTTGGCAGCTTGTGAGGGAGCTGTCCAGCAAAAGGGAAGTATTAAAATGGCGATCGCAAAGATTTTTCGTTGCATTTTCAGTTCAATCTAAAATCTAAAATCCAAAATCTAAACTCGATCGCTTTGTTGTCAATGTATTATACAAGATGCTGTTAACATTGCTTCCGTCTTTAGGCGGAAACCGATCGAGATGTGGATCGCAATTTCGATCGATCAGTAGCTGAACTGCATCGGCAGTAATGGGCTGAGAGAAATAATACCCTTGGCCGCGATCGCACCGAAGTGCTTGCAGTTGAGATAGTTGTTCGGCGGTTTCGATGCCTTCAGCAGTTACGCTCAGGTGCAGGGCTTTTGCAAAAGCGATTACTGCATGGACGATCGCCGTATCTTCGCGATTGTAACCCAATCCCTTGATGAACGAGCGATCGATTTTGAGAGTATCTACAGGAAAGCGTTTGAGGTAACTCAGGGCAGAAAAACCGGTGCCAAAATCATCGATCGCCAACTGTATGCCCAAATTTTTTAGTTTATACAAAGTGGCAATGGTGGCATCTCCTTGCTCCATCATCATACTTTCAGTAATTTCCAACTTCAAATTCTGGGGCGCAAGCTCGATCCGAGCGAGGATCTGGGCAATTTTATCCTCTAATTGGGGTTGTTGGAATTGTTTGGCGGAGAGGTTGACACTCACAGTTAATGGGGCACGATCGGGGTAGCGTAAATGCCAATATTTTGCCTGACGGCAAGCTGTTTCCAGAACCCACTCCCCAATGGGCAGGATCAACCCGGTTTCTTCTGCTAGGGGGATAAACTTAGCCGGCGAAATCAGACCGATGCGGGGATGTTCCCAGCGTACCAAAGCTTCCAGTCCTACGATCGTACCGTTTTCCAACTCGACGATCGGTTGGTAGTAAAGCTTAAACTCTTGAAGCTCGATGGCACGGCGCAGATCGGTTGCCAGTTGCAAGCGCTCAAAAGCGCGAGAATCCATATCCGGCTTAAAAATTGTATAGCGAGATTTACCGTTTTTCTTAGATTGATACATGGCAGCATCGGCATTGCGGAGTAGATCTTCGCTACGTTCGTAACCGGAAGTACAGAAGGAAATCCCTATGCTGCTGCTGATGAATACTTCGCGCCCTTCCAGGTTGAATGGGGTTTGCAGTTGGTCTAAGATTCGTTCTGCTGTATGAGTGGCATCGCTCTCGTCAATTATGTCTTTAAGCAAGATGGTAAATTCATCGCCACCGAGACGGGCGACTACATCGATCGATCGCACACAAGATTTGAGACGCTGACTGACGGCAATCAGCAGTTGGTCTCCTGCTTTGTGTCCCAGGCTATCGTTGATCACCTTAAAGCCGTCCAAGTCCAAAAACAGCACAGCAACTGAAGACTTGTGTCGAATCATCGCAGTCAAAACTCGGTCTAGCTCGTTCAAAAATAAACCACGGTTTGGTAATTTGGTCAAGGGGTCCTGGAATGCCCGATCGGTTAGTTCGGTCAGTTGAATTTCCAGTTGCTCGGCTAGGTGGTTAATTGCTGCTCCTAAGTCGTTTAGTTCCTGAATTTTACCGGACGCTACCCGTCGAAAGTAGTTCCCCCGCACGATGTCGCCGGTAGCGGCGACCATAACTTTTAGGGGTTTGGCAATGTCTTGAGCGAGGACGAAGATGAACCACAACAGGGCGAGTGCCTGTACTAAAGTGCAAAACAGGGCGATCGCATAGCGCTGCTTGGAATGTAAAACTAAATCTTTAATGGGAACCAGAGCGACGAATAAACAGTTGTTACCTAGTGATTTGGCTGTGATGCGGAAGTTGTAGGGAGCTAAGTCTCGGTTGAGCTGCGCTAGCTTGTTTCTCGTGAGGTTATGTTTGTTTAGCAAGCGCCTCACATCAGCTTGCTTGATGGTGGTAGTGAGCAGTTTGCCTTCGCGGAACAGTGCCAACTCTACGCCATTACGCTCTTGGATTTGGTCGAGAGCTTTGTCCTTTAGTGTAGTACCGACCAACACTACCCCGATAATGCGTCCAGATATTTTAATTGGGGCTGATGCTAATACGATCAAGCCGTGACGACCGATCGTCACTGTAGAGGTAGTTTGTCCGGATAAAGCAGTTTTGACGAGGGGTTTTTCGAGCTGGTCGGTTTCTGGTAAGTTTAAATCCATCATTTCCCGACTGTTTTTCGTCCATATATCAATTCCCCCTACCCCCAATTTCTGCCGCACAGGCGTAACTATTTTAGTTAAGGCAACCTTGTCGCCGCGTTGGACTGCTTGGGGTAAACCATTTTCGTCTGCCAGCAGATGGGCAAAGATTTCTTTCGATCGTCTTTTTTCTTCCAGCGATTTGAGGATTCCTTCCAGGACTGTGGTTCCTCGCTGGTTGACTAAAAGCTCTAGTTGCTTGCTGATGGAGAGGTTTGAGAAGACGCCTTGACCGATCGCTGCTGCTAATACTGATGCGATCGGCACTAGCAAGCGAGTCTGAAGTCCCCAGGAACGAGGTTTCGTGTTTAACCGAAGCATAGCTGTAAGCCTCCAAAGATTTTTCGGCCTGACGCTTCCCGCACAAAAAGCTTTCGCAACGCGAACAAAATATTACGGCGGTAAATAAAGCTGATTGCAATCTTCCAGATAGATTTTGGTAGCATACGGCACTCGATATTTAACGATGACACTGTTTAAACTGTGAAATAAAGTCAACTACTTTTTTGTAATTTATTTGCCAAATTAATCTGAAATTATTGCTATTTTTATTAGCATACTATCGATTTTAACGCTAACAATCCAAAATATTTTATCGGTTTTATGCTCATATTAGCTTGATAAAACTTTTGCAAAAGTGATTTTTTAATTATTTTTTGACTGTGGCAAGCAAAAATTAATAGATATTAGCAATCTCTAACTATGCTCGCTCTACCATTAGGGTATGTGACATATTCCCGATATTTTAGACGCGCAACGCCTCTGTTAGGACAGAATAAGAAATCCGAATTTATTACCCCCTTTATAAGGAACTGCTCCAGACGCATAGGGCGCTCCAGAGAAGAAAAAGAGGATAACGGGGTAGCTAAACTGGATTTCGTATAACCTATTTTTGAGTTAGTATCTGTCTGTAAACAGAACTGTCGTCAGTTTAAGTCACAAAAGTGAAAATGTCGTGAATAAAGCTATACCTAAAAATTTTTGTCTATAAATAATTACTTGATATGATTTATACATTAAATACGTAAAATCCTCTTGTTTTTCACCTCATAGGTCTGGGCAGACACATGGGTCTGCCCAGACCTACCCGCTTTTCCTAAATGCCGTGGCTTTTGCCAATTACCCAATGACGGCGGAAAAATCGAGCTAAAGCAGATTCCTCTAAAGCTAAATAGATAGGGCGACCGTGGGGACAAGTGCGCGGATGGCGCGTGTACTGCCATTGTTCTAAGAGAGTTTGCATTTGCGGTAGCGTTAGAGGAGTACCGTTGCGGATGGCAGTGCGACAGGCAACGGCGACTTGCGCGGTTTGCAAGTCACCCCCTAAACTGAGTTCTAGGAGAGCGTTTGCACAATCTTCTCGCTTTGCTAGCAGTTCGGGTACGGTGCGTACTGCCCACATTTGTTCGCCAAAGGTTTCGATTTCTAAGCCAATGCGTTGCAGTTGTTCGACTTGGGCAGGTGATAAATTGGTAAGTACGATCGGCGGTTGAACTGGTACGAGCTGCCAAGCGGAACATATTTGCTCGTATATTACGCGCTCGTGGGCGATGTGTTGCTCTACTAACCAAACGCCGGCTGGATGTTCGGCGACAATATAAGTGTTGTGAATTTGGCTAACGGCACGCAGTTCCATCAGTCCAATATCATCTTTAGGGGATGAAACTGGTGATATAGAACGATTGACGTTGTAATTGCTTTTGTTTTCGGCGGCGGTCAGCAATTTACCCACTCTCTCGCTGTGGGCGGCTTCGGGAAGATTGGCTACACTGATTTGCAAAGCTCGATCGATCGCTTGGGTAACTTGTTGCTGCCAGTAATTTATTGAGTGCAAGTAGATTTCTGCTTTGGCGGGATGGCGATTCCAGTCAATTCGATCGGGCGAAATTTGCAGGTGCAGGAAACAGATGGGGTAGCGATCGCGCGGTAATGTACGCTGAAATGATGCCAGTATAGTTTGTTCGAGTTCCGGCGACTTCACCATTCGTCCGTTTGTCGCCACTCGCACCCAGTCGGGACGACGGCGATGACATCTGTCTGGAAGACCGAGAACTAATTCTAAGGATTGGGTACTCAGGGGTAGAGGAGAATTTACATCTAAATTTCCTCCCTCATCTTTAAGAGTTTCCAATTCCAACTTCAATTGCTGCAAGTCGCTTAAATGGATGTCGCGCAGGATTTGGGGGAGAATTTGTTGTGGAGTATCGCCAGGACTGATGGTAAACCATTGGCGATCGTTTTGTTGCACTTGCCAGGTAACCTGGGGGTGACAGAGGGCGATTTGGTGAATTGTCGCTTGGACGGCTTTGAGCTGTTGTGCGGCTGGTGGTAATCCCTGACGGCGGACAGTCCAAGTTCCGAAGATGTTGGCGGCGGTGACGATCGTTCCGGATGCGATCGCAATTGCTTGTTCGATCGCCGGTTCCCCCAACCCATCATACAGAATTCGCCACCCTTGCGTACCGTCAGCAGTGCGACTGCAAATCTCCAATTCAGATAGTTGCGCTAAACTGTGCAACGCTTCGCCGCGAAATCCCAGACTGGTAATTTTCCACAAATCTTCGCAGCGACGGATTTTGCTGGTGCTGTGGGCAGTTGCTGCCAATCGCAAGTCGTCTAAATCCATGCCACATCCATTATCTGCCACTCGCACTCGCCATTGTTCCGGCCAAAGGGAAATGGTGATGCGCGTTGCATTGGCATCGAGGGCGTTTTCTACCAGTTCTCGCACAACAGCTGCCAGAGAGTCAATTACCTCACCGGCGGCGATGAGGTGTACGACTTCTGCGGGTAGGAATTGGATGGGGGAAGGCATGGTAGGAAGTCAAAAGTTAAAAGTCAAAAGTCAAAAAAAAGAAGCTAACATAGAGAGTTTGGTGGAATTAAAAAGATTCATTATGCTTAGGGGTTGCTATAAAGATTTTTTGGTAACCAAAAAACAAAATGAGCTTTAAAGCCAGGTTTTGATTTTATATCATGTCCGGTTACATCGGGAGCGTCAAAAATTTGCGATCGCATCTGTGTTCATCTGTGTTTATCTGTGTTCATCTGTGGTTAAAATTTAACCAAGATTCGGTGCAGACAATCCTCAGCAGTCAAAAGTCAAAAGAAGGAAGGGCATCGGGAATCACGAAGAAAGCAGGGGGGTAGAGGGGTGACCGAGCAGAATTATTTTTTTTCCTTTTTCTTTTTCCTCTTCTTTTTGACTTTTGACTTTTGACTTTTCTAGTACCTAGCTATCAGTTTTCACATGAACCGGCCAAATCCCGAAAGCGATCAACCGCGCTGGGATATCGCGCAGAATTGGCAAACGGAGAAAAGCAGGCAGTGTAAATGAAAAATTAGAGTCATTCGAGTTAAGAATGCGAGCAAAAATTTGCTGCTGAATTAAAGATTGAAATGCTTGAATAACTCGCGTTGGCAATTCGCGCTGACGCTGCACTTGGGCGAGATCCCACTCGTGCAAACTATTGCTTTTGAGGGGTTCGCTCAAGTTATTTGCCGCCACGACAGCATCTTGAACGGCGTAGTTAATCCCAACTCCTCCCACTGGAGACATAACGTGTGCGGCATCCCCAATTAAAAGCAATCCGGGAAGATACCAACGCTTAATGCGACTGGATTCCACAGAGAGAAAGGCTATTTGAGAGAAATCTTTGAGAAGTTCGATCCTATCTCCCAACTCCGGAATGACATCAACAATACTTTTTCTCAGCGCTTCTATTCCATCGGCGCGAATTTGTTGATAACCGCCTTTGGGAATCACAAAAGCTATCTGCCATTCGTCGCCGCGATCGAGCATTACTAAGATATGATTTTTACCGATGCGACCCATTCCGCCTTCTGCGTCTTGTGAAGAACGCGGTAAACGAAACCACAAAACATCCATCGGCGGCGAAGTTCCTACTGCTTCAAAACCAGCTAGTTGTCGAAGGCGAGAATGACGACCGTCTGCACCGACTGTCAGTTTTGCTCTGACTTCGTGCCAACCGCCGTGTCCGCGATATCGCACACCTTTAATTATGCCGTTTTCTTCGATTAATTCTTGTACGTTCGCACCCAAAATTAACTGAAAGTTGGGATATTGTTTGGCTTCGGCGACGATGAATTCCAGAAACTTCGCTTGGGGCATCATCGTGATGAAAGGATAGTTTGTTTTGAGGCGATTCAAATTAGCGAGTTGGACTGAACCATTAGCGGTAGTAACACCAAGCGTGCGAATTTTATTGTGCGGTAATTGCAGTAAGCGTTCTGCCAAACCGAGTTCGTCCATAATTTCCATTGTTGATGGATGAACGGTATCGCCACGAAAGTCGCGATCGAAATCTTTGTGCGTTTCCAGCAACATTACCGAAATACCTTGACGCGCCAACAGAAGCGATAACACAACTCCTGCGGGGCCACCACCAACAATACAGCAATTCGTTTGGGTTATATCGATAATTTCACGGTCTGCGGTTTGCGCTTCGGTTTGACTCACATTTGACATTATAGCAGTCATAAAAAAGCTCCTCAATCAATTAAAAATTAAAAAAATTATTTGCTGTTGGTGGGCACTGCCCACCCTACTATTTAATTACGCTCAAAACGGATGGTAACAGTACGATAATCGGTTGCTGCACTACTACCTTGAATTGTAATTGGATGACCGTTGGGCGAACCGTCGAAAACTAGCTGAAAGTTATTTGCTTCGATTCTAGTCAAAGTCGATCGCTCTGTCAGTCCTTTTTGCGTAAAAGCTTGCCGATAAAATTTAATCAGTGCTTCGATACTAAGATTGCTGCTAAAAAATACATCTACTTCGCCTTGGATAAAGCTAGAAGGAAACTCTGTATAATTTTTTATATTTTCAGGCAAAGGAAACACGGTATAACGCGATACAGTTGCCTGTGTAGTATTGCTACTATTGGAAGAACTATCGCCCATTACTGTAGCAAGCGTTTTAGATGAATCAGCTTCGCCAATTAAAGTAAATGCTGCCCAATCTTTCGGTCTGGGAAATTGTTTCATTGTTTGAAGCATTGCACTTCGCAGTGCTTGCGCTTTATCCAGACCTTTTCTGAGATTTTGATAAAATGCGGTCATTAATTCGGCAGTAGGACTATCCGGTATAGACCACAAGGAAACTATGACGCTGGGTATGCCTGCACCAATGAAAGAACGGGAAAGTCCGACTACACCATCACCAGTAATTTTGCCTTTTCCTGTGTCGCAGGCGCTCAAAACAACGAGTTCGGCATTTAGCTTGAGGGCAATGATTTCTCGCGCTGTGAGAAAACCATTGTCGCCGGTGGATGGAGCGAAAGCAAGCGAACTGAAAACACCTGTTTCATCATCTAAAATGCCGTGAGTTGCTAGGTGAATTATTCGCGCTTGTGACATCCGCTGCTCAACAGTTAATTTAGTTGCGCCCTTCCCGATGATAGCTTGGGAGTCGAACAGTTGCGCGATCGCGTTTGCTTCTCGTTCCGCTCCGGGTAAACTGGGTAATTGTTCGGGTGGACGCCCTTCGGGTGCTAAACTGGGCATCGTGGGATTTCCCACAACTAATACGCCTTTTGCATCTTGGATGCGTTGCTGCTGTTGGCGGGTTAAATCTAAAATTTGAATTGATGGCGCTGTGAGAATGGTATGTTTTTCAATTAAATATTTTCCTGCATTATCTTGAAGTGCGACAAAAGGAACTAAAAATAGTAAGTCTTGGGGAATAAAGGTAATGCGATCGGTCGGATTTTTTGGCAATATATCTGCAATTGGTTCGATTAAAGTTTGATACAATTGTTGTAATTTTTGGTTAGCCGAGGAGCGATTATCTGGCGCTGCTGTGGCAGTCACTGCAACACCTCGACCTCTCACACCGATCGACTCGCGAGCATTTTGCACTAAATCTGCTAACAAAGCATTATTTCGATCTAGCTTTACCTGTCGAAATGTAATTTTACCTGTAGGTTCGATCGCCCAAATTAATAAGCCTGTAGCGCGGATATCTTTGTAATTGCTAAACTGGAGAGGCAAGTCGGGGTCATACTCATAAGTGACTGTATACTCAACCAAAGTAGAATTCTGCGCTTTGGCAATTTGTTTGATGCGATCGAGGTTAGGTGAATCAACACTAACCTGCAATTTTGGGTCATTAGCTAAGCGACTTGCCATTAAGCCGGCAAAAGCGCGAGAACGTCCCCGTTCTGCTAATTCTAACGCTTCTTCTATTCGGTTTTGCGCTACAAAAACTTGTTGCAGCCAACGCAGCAGCGCTACTTGAAATTCATATTCCCCAATGGCAGGCATTCCGGCATTCAATCGGAACAGTCGCGCCTTCTCGTAAGCATCAAAAGCAGCGAATAAAAATTTTTCTGCCTCTTTGATATTACCTATTAAAAATAAATTTACTCCCAGTTTCTCTAAAAGTTTTGGTTTGCCTAAACTGCCGTTATCCTTATCTTTCGCTTCTACTATTGCCAGCGCTTCTTTTAGTAACTCAATTGCTTTTGCGTAGTTTCTTTGGGACGAATAAATGCCGCTTAAAGCATCTAGGGAAGCCGTTTCGCGATTCAAGGGAACGCTGGCGAGTTCGTTAGGGTGTTGGCGGACAAATGCCAAATTCTGCTCGTGCAGTTCGGCAGCTTTCTGCAAATTACCAGATAGTTTATAACTTAATGCTAAAAAAGTCCGCGCTTGCCATTCTCCGTCTAAATTTCCAGACTGTTGTGCCAGTTTTAAAGCTTGTTCTAGAGTAGAAATCGATTGTTGGTAATTACCCGCTCTGCGCTGTTGAATCCCAGATTGAATCAGCGAATCAAGTTGTGATAATTGTTTGAATGAGTTGGTTGGAAGATGGCAAGTTTGACATTCATAATTTTGTGACAACCGTTGAAATTGTCCTGAATTTTCCGCTTTAACTGTAGCAGTTACCCACAGATAAGTAAGCAGTACTGTACTGGCTGTAATTTTTAGTCTCATCTCAAACCTCCCGGTCGCCACCCGCCAGACCCGTTAAGGTTGGCACTAGGTTGTTGACTTAAATTTTGAAAGATACATAATAAGATGGTACGTGACAAAGGCTGTTATGGCGCAGGCTGGAAATTTACTGTGGCACAGGTTGTTCTAGAAAATGTCTACAAAAGCTTTTCAGGTCGAAAAGGTGAGAAAGCGATCGACAAAACAGAAAAGTTCGGTCAGGAGGTAGAATTATTAGCTCTCCCAGAGGCGTTGCACACCACGTCTGCACAGAGTCCGGAACAAGCTGTCTTGCGGCGCATCAACCTAACAGTGAAAGATGGCGAATTTATGGTATTGGTGGGGCCATCGGGTTGCGGTAAAAGTACGCTGCTGCGCTCGATCGCTGGTTTGGAGGAGTTGACTGGCGGTAATATCTGGGTGGGCGATCGTTTGGTGAACGATTTGCCACCTAAAGAACGAGACATCGCGATGGTGTTTCAAAATTACGCTCTCTATCCGCACATGACAGTCTATGACAATATTGCCTTTGGGCTGCGGCGGATGAGTGGGGGAGAAACAACAGAAAATTCTTTACCGTTGTGGGCAGAAAATTTGTTGGTGGGAATGACGCGATCGCTTCCCAAAAAACTAAAATATCTGACGGAGCGAGAGAAAGCGATCGACGCGCAAGTGCGTGTTGTCGCTGAGTTGCTGCAAATCGAACCTCTGCTCGATCGGCTGCCAAAACAGCTTTCTGGAGGACAAAGGCAGCGGGTGGCGTTAGGACGAGCGATCGCTCGCAATCCGCAAGTTTTTTTGATGGATGAACCGCTTTCTAACTTAGATGCCAAACTCAGATCGGAAACTCGCGCCCAAATTGTGAAGTTGCAGCGGCAGTTGGGTACCACAACTATCTACGTTACCCACGATCAAACGGAAGCGATGACGATGGGCGATCGCATTGCGGTGATGAATCGAGGTCAAATTCAGCAACTGGCGCATCCTTTGGAATTATACAACCGCCCTGCGAACCGATTTGTTGCGGAATTCATTGGCTCGCCTCCCATGAATTTTCTGCCGGTACAGTTTCAAGCACCTCTACTGATTACCCATCCTCAGTCACAGTTCCGCCTCACTTTACCGGATATCTGGCAACGAGCGTTGCAAAATTACGATCGCCGTCCCCTGATTTTGGGTATCCGTCCGGAACACCTCAACTTGAGTTTACCAGCCCCAAAAAACTTGCAGGTGCGGGTAGATTTAGTGGAAGCGCTGGGTAACGAAACCGTTATATCTGTTCATTTGCGGGAAACTTCTGCCCCATCTACTTTCCAAGTGCGAATTGCGCCCGATCGACCTGTGCTGCTTGGCGAGGAGCTTTGGCTGTCGATCGCACCCGATAAAATTCATCTGTTTGACGCTCAAACCGAAATGGCCATCTGGCCTCGCTAGTCTTTGCCAGCTAAAGTCTTCTCCACTTCTAGCCAAACCCAAAAATGGACTGATTTGTAGGTTGGGTTGAGGCACGAAAACCAACGTATTTGTTGCTTTTCGTGCCTCAACCCAACCTACGGGAAAATGACCGAAAAGCGAGACGCAAGCCCCTGGCTTTAGACATGGGAATAAGTCGATAAGCGACTTTAGTCGCCGTCTCGATTTC
>NZ_JACJUP010000870.1:0-3154 GCF_014748295.1 Planktothrix sp. FACHB-1355
GACAACAACGGTATCTTTTGTCAAACCTTCCCGCTTGGCTACAATCAACTCATTTTCATAGTTAATCAAAACATCCCCCTCTTGCTGTCGCAAAAACAAATCTGTCGCTTCTCTAGCATCTGTTGCTAATATCTTGACATTCTGAAAAACTTTCGTGACGAAATCTAAAGCTTCTGTCTCAGTACCTCCTGTTTGCGTGACAGCGCCCCAGAAAGCTAGGAAATTCCACCTTGCAATTCCAGATGTTTTTGGATCTGCTGTAATTACACTCACTCCCGGTTTAGCTAAATCCAACCAAGTATAAACTCGTTTGGGATTGTCCGCACGAGTAACAATTGCTCCTACCGTCTGAGTGACAATCCCATTATTCGGTACTCTTTTTTCCCAACCTGGTTTAATCAAACCTGCTTTTTGAATTTTGTTTGTATCCAGTGCTAATGCTAAATGCACTACATCTGCTGGCAATCCATTAATCACCGCTTTTGCTTGCGTGCTAGAGGCGGCAAAACTTAAACGAAATTTTACTTCTTGGTTATGTTCGCGCCGCCATTTTTCTTTGAATAAAGGTACTATTTCTGTGTAAGCTGCTTTGGTGATGGAGAACGAAACTAAACTTAGTTCGATCGGTTTGCGTTTCTGCGCGATCGATTGTATTTGCGCTACAGGAGATGAGGTTGGCAAAATATTTTCTTTACCACAGGCACGGATCGAGAGACTCAAACTGAGACTAATCGTTACTAACAGAAGGAAAATGTAATTTTTGTAACGTTGGCCAAATGGCCCTAATTTAGACCTAAGATTAGCGATCGGCACTTGAGGATATCTCATCAAAAAACTCCTTGAGATTGGTTGACTTTAAGCATGAATGCAAAACTCTTTGTAGGGTGCGGCTTTGCTCACCCTATGACTGTGCGATCTAAAAGCATTAACTGCTAGGTGTTGTCAGCTATTTGTCACTCCATAAGTAAATTTTTTTGTTAAACTACTGTTAACCGATCGGAATACCGTATATTATATTACATAGTGGTACGAACTCAGATCTTCCACCAGGTTCATCACGTTTTTTTACTGGCAATAACGAAACGTGGAACCTTTGGCTTTCCGTTCAAAAACCGGGTGTAGAGACGTTTTAATAAACATCTCTACAGCTTAACTTGTCTAGTTCATATTACTTGGGAGTTACTTACGCAGTAAGTGGCTAAAATTTACCCTTTCAAATTGCAAAAGAGAAAAATAATGTCCCTGTTAAGCCTAAAAATTTATCCTAAAATCAAGGGTTCAATTACCCGCGAAACCTTAAGCAAAATGGCTGTGAGAATTGCTTTAGTAATTATTGGTTCGACAGCCCTCAGTTATGTACATTTAATGTCAACATTAGAAAGTCAAACCAGCCGACAGCTAGAAAAATATATCGTAGAGAGGGGTCAAAGAGAAAGTAATATTTTTAGCTTAGTAGAAGATAGTCATTTTGTCTTAGAGCAAGAATTGAGGCGCAAGCTAGACGAACAGGCAAATAAAGATGTCAAAGATGAATTTGAGGTACTTTTCCAACCATCAAAAGATGGTGTAATTAGAAATAAACCAGAAGGGTTCGATCGCAGCCGTCAAGCAGGAGTTTATATAGGGAAAAACGTTCAACTCAATTCGGAAATTCGTCAGCGCGTCATGACTTTTTATAACTTAGTTATGTCTTATGGGCCAGCGTGGCGCGGTCGATTTCAAAATACCTACATTAACGCGCCTGAGAATATAGTAGTTATGTATTGGCCAGAAGTCCCTTGGGCGGAAAATGCTAAATCCGATTTATATATACCCGATGAAGAATATTTTTGGATTGCCGATCGCCAACATAATCCCTCCCGTCAGACGGTTTGCACGGGGCTTTATTACGATAAAGTTGCTAGAGATTGGATTATTTCTTGCGAGACACCTGTTGATATAGGCGATCGACAAATCGCGACTATTGGAAATGATATCATTTTGAATGAATTGCTCGATCGCACTTTAAAAGACAGCCTTCCCGGTACTTATAATCTAATCTTCAGAGAAGACGGTCTCCTAATTGCTCATCCCAAAAAGATGGATGAAATCAAAAATAAAAAAGGTAAATTTGATATAATGCAATCGGGAGACTCAGACCTAATCCGCATTTATGAATTAGTGAAAAACTTAAAGCCGGGGCAGATAGTAATTGATAATACTAAGACCCAGGAGTATCTAGCAGTTACTAAAATAAATGGCCCTAACTGGTACTTTATCACAGTTTTTCCCAAATCAATTTTAGCAGGAGTAGCATTCGATAATGCCCGATTCGTCCTAATTTTAGGTGGAATTTCCTTGCTAGTTGAAATAGGCATATTATTGTTTGTAATCAAACAACAGATCGCTACTCCTTTACATAAATTAATGGCAGCTACCGAACAGGTGGCAGTTGGAGATTTCAATATTCAACTCGATACCGCACGAGAGGATGAATTAGGGAGATTAGCGCATTCATTTAACTCAATGGCTGCGGAAGTTTATGCTCGTGAAGCGAGACTGAAACAAGCACAAGAAGCGCTCCAAAGAACTGATAAATTAAAAGATGAATTTTTAGCTAATACTTCCCACGAACTGCGGACACCCTTAAACGGCATAATTGGGATTGCCGAATCTTTGATTGAGGGAGCAACGGGTAAGCTACCACCCGCCACAATTTCTAATCTAGTTATGATTGCCAGTAGCGGTCGGAGATTGGCTAATTTAGTCAACGATATTCTGGATTTTTCTAAACTGAGGCACCAAACGATCGAACTGCAACTTAAGCCAGTGGCATTGCGAGAAATTGTAGACCTCGTAGTTACTCTCAGCCAACCTTTACTCAATCAAAAAGATTTACAATTAATCAATGATATTAGCGCAGATTTACCTTTAGTCTTGGGTGATGAAAATCGCCTTCAGCAAATCTTCCATAACCTCATCGGTAATGCGATTAAATTTACTCATAGCGGTAGTGTGAATATATCGGCTCAAGTAGTTAGTAATGCCAGCGGCGAAATTCAAGTTACTATATCCGATACAGGTATTGGCATTCCAGAAGATAAATTAGAGCGCGTCTTTGAATCTTTTGAACAAGCAGATGGTTCAACAGCGCGAATTTACGGTGGTACAGGTT
>NZ_JACJUP010000871.1:0-3153 GCF_014748295.1 Planktothrix sp. FACHB-1355
CTTCTGCACCAGCACTCCATCTCGTAACGCAGCCGTCGGTATCCAGGAAGAAAATAGCGTAATCTTCTACATTTTCCAACAACATCCGAAACCGTTCTTCGCTTGATTTGAGGGCTGATTCGGCGCGAATTCGCTGGGTGATGTCAGCCACAATATATACAGCACCTTTAAAAGCTTTTAATCGATCGAATACTGGATCTGCGGTGATGGAAAACCATCGCTCTTGAAACTGTACCTGTGCGTTCTCTCGGCACCGAGTTTGTCGAACGCGAGTGAAGGAAGTTTCTTCCATACTTCCCAAGATACTCTCCAATATTTCTTGATGGAAGCGATCGCTAATTTCGGTTTCCGGTTTTCCCAAAAGCTGGGACATCGCTTTGTTGCAGCGCCGCACTTTTCCTTCCGCATCTAGCAAACAAACTCCATCGCTAATGGCATCAAAAGTAGTTTGCCATTCTTTCGCCAAAGCCAATGCGGACTCTTCTGCCTCTCGGATACGGAGCAATGCTTTAATGGTAGCTAGCAATTCGATCGGCTCTACCGGCTGAGCTAAATAACCATCCGCACCGCCTTCTAAACCTTGTGCCTTATCCTCGCTTTTCACAAAGCTAGCAGATAGATGCAGCACGGGAATAAAAGATGTAGCAGGATTAGTTTTGATCCGGCGGCAGACTTCAAATCCGTCTATATCTGGAAGCCTCACATCAAGAATAACTAAGTCGGGTTGTTCCTCTCCTACTGAGCGCAGTGCAGATGCTCCCGTGCCAGCTTCTTCCACCTCAAATCCAGCACTGCGAAGGGTTCGAGCAACTACATAACGATTGGTTTCGTTATCATCTACGTGCAATATTTTAATTTGATGATTCTGAGGCATAATCGTATTGGTAATTGGCAATTTGGGCAAAGGCAATCATTTAACATTTGGCGTTTTTATTGGCCGTTATATCTCGCTCATCATGACTAAATTTAATTATCAATTCTCCTAAACTAATAATTCTTTACAACTATTCCAGCTAAAGTAAGTGCTTCTCGGAAAGAAGCGATTGTCTGTTCGTGGGATAAATTTTCTTTAGACAAAATTGCTATTACACGACTGTCTAAATAACTTATTTCTTCTTCTACGAGATGTTTGGAAGTATTAATAATTACAGGAATATTTTTGGTATCGGGATTGCTTTTTAGTTGCTCTAGAACCTCAAAACCGTTCATGTCTGGCATCACCAAATCTAGAAAAATGCAAGCGGGATGTTCCACTTGCGCCAGATGGATGCCACTAGAACCGGAATCTGCTTCAATGACGATCGGAAATGGTAAGCTCGCTGGCTCAGTTAGCGAAAGACACCCTACAGATTGAGAACTGGGATAACTATCAACTAAAAACTCGCAATTTGCTACTTTTCCATCTCTAACTGCTTCGTGCAAAATTTCCTTGAGGAGATAGCGGGCTATTTCATTATCATCAACAACTAACAACTTCTGCTGTTTATCTGCTTCGATCAGGGCGTTTATTTTGTTCAAAAGCAACAGACGCTCCACTGGTTTTTTAAGGAACGCATCTGCTCCTAAAGCCAGACATTTACGCTCGTTATCAACAGCTGTTATCGCACAAATTGGGATATCTTGAATTGCCGATTTGCTCTTGATTTCCGAGATAAAATCCCAGGCATTTTCTTTTTCTTCTTTTAAAACTATATCTAAAATTACGGCTTTTGGTTTAAAAAATTTAAGTGCATATCGCGCTTCTTTCAGCGATTGTGTTGCAATAAGTTGATAAATAGATTTTTCAAAATACTTTTGATAAGTAAAAAGTGTTTCTTCGTTATCTTCGATCGCCAGTATAGGAGAACACATCGAATTTAATTGCCAATTCGTATTGGCTGCTGATTCTCTTTCTGTCCCATTTCCGTAAACCAGAGGTATCGTAGCGAAAAATGTGGAACCTACACCGAGTTCGCTCTCGACCGATACACTACCTCCCAATAATTCAGCTAATCTGCGCGATAGCGATAGCCCGAGACCAGTTCCTTTAACGTGCTTTTGAATGTAAGAATCAACTTGAATAAATTCCTCAAAAATTCGCTCTCTATCTTTGAGCGCAATCCCAATACCGGTATCCGTTACAGAAAATACTACATTATTGCCATTTCTTACTGCTTTAACGATAACTTCACCTTTTTCAGTATATTTCAGAGCATTAGAAATAAAATTTCTGAGAATTTGGGCTACTTTCGCTTCATCGGTGTGAAGGGTAGGAATATCCTTCGGTTCTTCAATTATTAATGAAATAGAAGAATTATAACTCAGAAGAGGACGCAGCATTCCCCGTAAAGTTGCGAATAAATCTCTTACTTCAAATTCACTCGTATGAACGACAATCTTTCCGGCTTCAACTTTGGCCAAATCCAATAAATCGTTAACTAAATCTAAGAGACTTTCTGCTGACTTGCGGATGAATATGACCTGCTTTTCTTGTTCGGCAGATAATTCACCATCTAAACGATCGAGCAGCATTCTAGACAGAGACAAGATCGAATTAAGCGGTGTGCGAAATTCGTGGCTCATGTTCGACAAAAAGTGTGTTTTGAGTTCGTTCGCTCGCTGTAAAAATTCGGCTTTCTCATCTAGCTCTGCATACAGAGCAACAACACCGCGATTGGTTTCTTCCAATTCCCGGTTGATCTGATTCAACTCTTCTTGACGCTTTCTTAATTCCTCTAAAGTCCTAATCAACTCTTGATTTTGACGCTTAATTTCTTCAAAGAGTTGGCTCGTGGGGCGGCTTAAAAATTTTGTTTCTCCAGAAACAGAAAATGAATTTTCTGGATATTTTGTTGCTAATTGCTGTGTAATCTCCGCCAAGCGTTTTGCTGTAAGTATAGCGGCTCTTTTTGGTAAATTCTTGCCCATCACCACTTTAGTGCCATCATCGGGCGAAGATTCGATCTCAAAGCGATCCATTAACCGCTTGCTACCAACGATACCTAATCCCATACCAGTTTGGGATTTGTAGTTTCCGTCTAAAATTTGTTTAATGTTGGGGATTCCCGTTCCTTTATCTTCAACAGAAATCAGCAGCACTTGCTCGCGCTTAGGTAAGCCTTTTAAGGCTTCTGAACTGACTTTTGGGGCGGCAATATTTAATTGTGCCTCAGA
>NZ_JACJUP010000872.1:0-3100 GCF_014748295.1 Planktothrix sp. FACHB-1355
ATCCGATCGACTGCCTCAAAATCGTACCTTCCCATCTATCTGCCCTTTTAAACTCTTCACCAGACCCATCCATTTTGCCGCGCCAAAAATTGATTTTGGGAGGCGAAACTGCTACTTGGAAACTCATCGACCAAATTCGGCAGTTATCGCCAAACTGTACCATCTTTAACCATTACGGCCCTACAGAAACTACCGTTGGCGTTACTACTTTTCCAGTTAAAAATAATTCACATTCTTGGGCAAAAACAGTTCCTTTAGGTCGTCCACTTGGGAACATTCAAATTTATGTATTAGACTCGCACCTACAGCCAGTACCTATCGGATGTCCCGGCGAATTATACATCGGTGGTGCATCTTTGGCACGGGGTTATTTTAATCAACCAGAACTAACTGCCGAACGGTTTATTTCTCATCCATTTAGCGATGAAGAAAATGCAAAACTATATAAAACGGGTGACTTAGTTCGCTACTTACCGGATGGTAATTTAGAATTTATCGGTCGGATTGACAATCAAGTAAAAATTCGCGGTTTTCGCATTGAACTGGGAGAAATAGAAGCAGCACTCAGACAACATCCAGCCGTGAAAGAAGTTGTAGTTTTGGCAAGCGAGGACGAATCTGATAACAAACGTTTAGTAGCTTATATTGTTCCAGATGAAAAAAGTGATTCTAACAATTTACGCCATTTTTTAAGAGAAAAGTTACCTGAATACATGATGCCATCAGCTTTCGTAATGCTGAAATCTTTACCTTTAACCCCTAACGGTAAGGTAGACAGAGTGGCATTGTCAGAACTCGATCGCACACAGCAAGAATTAGAAAGAACGTTTGTAGCACCTCGCACTCCAGTTGAAGAAATCTTAGCCGGAATTTGGGCGAAAATTCTCCGTTTGTCACAAGTAAGCATTCACGATAATTTCTTTGACTTAGGCGGACACTCGTTGTTAGCAACTCAAGTTATTTCTCGGCTGCGGGAAACCTTTAAAGTAGAATTGCCTTTACGCTGCTTATTTGAGTCGCCAACTGTTGCAGAATTAGCCCAACAAATTGCCAATTCCAATCAAATTGAACAAGCATTTTTTTCGCCTATTCAGCGCGTTTCGCGAGACAGAGAGTTGCCCTTATCTTTCGCCCAGCAACGACTTTGGTTTCTGCATCAATTAGAACCCGATAGCCCCGCTTACAACCTGCCGAAAACTGTCAGATTACGAGGAAAGCTGAACATTGCAGCACTTGAAGTCAGCTTGCGGGAAGTCATGCGTCGCCACGAAATTTTGCGGACAAACTTTACCGTTAAAAATGGTAAACCTGTTCAAATCATTGATTTAAATACCATCATCGACTTGCCAGTAATAGACTTGCAGGAATTGCCGGAAATTGAGAGAGAGGCAGAAGCATTGCGACTGGCTGCGATTGAAACTCAACGCTCTTTTGATTTAGCAAATGACTGCTTACTGCGCGGCAATTTGGTAAAATTAGATGAAGAAGATTATTTGTTAGTGTTGACGCTGCATCACATTATTTCAGATGGTTGGTCAACAGCAGTTTTGATTCGAGAAGTCGCAACACTTTACCAAAGTTTTTGCAATGAGACACCCTCTTCACTACCAGAATTACCTATCCAATATGCGGACTTTGCAGTTTGGCAGCAGCAATGGTCTGAACAGTATTTAGAAAATCAATTAACTTATTGGAAGCAGCAATTAAGCGGTGATTTACCAATACTAGAATTGCCTAGCGATCGCCCACGTCCAGCGGTTCAAACATTCAATGGATCGACGCGATCGCTACAACTTTCTGCGAGTTTAAGCGAGTCATTGAAAAACTTGAGTCAGCAGCAAGGCGTAACGCTATTTATGACGCTTTTGGCTGCATTTAAAACCCTGCTGCATCGGTATACCGGACAAGAGGATATATTAGTAGGAACGCCAATTGCCAATCGCGATCGCCAAGAAATAGAACAGTTAATTGGCTTTTTTGTCAATACCTTAGTATTGCGTACCAACTTAGAAGGAAATCCCAGTTTTCAAGAGTTATTAAAGCGAGTGCGGGAAGTCGCTTTAGGCGCTTATGCTCATCAAAACTTGCCTTTCGAGAAGTTGGTAGACGAACTGCAACCACAGCGCGACTTGAGTCACACGCCGTTATTCCAGGTGATGTTCGTTTTGCAAAATGCTCCCACAACGCCTCTAGAACTACCAGGTTTAACCTTAAAACCTTTAGAAATTAACAGCAAAACTGCTAAATTTGACCTCACTTTATATGTAGAGGAAGGCGATACAGGACTGATTGCCAATTTGGAATACAACACCGATCTATTTGATGCCACAACTATCAACCGGATACTGGGGCATTATCAAAGATTATTGGAAAGTATTGTTGCTAATTCCCATCAAAGGCTTTCGGAATTGTCGCTGTTGACAGCAGCCGAACAACAGCAATTATTAGTAGAATGGGTTGTCGGAAAACAGTGGCAAATTTCTCAGTTACCAATAGCCAGCATTCATCAGTTATTTGAGGCACAGGTAGAAAGAACGCCGGATGCTGTGGCTGCCATTTTTGAAAATACAAAATTGAGTTATCGAGAACTCAATCAAAGAGCGAATCAATTGGCAAATTACTTAGTCTCGTTGGGTGTAAAACCAGAGGGATTGGTAGGAATTTGTGTCGAACGCTCTCTCGAAATGCTCATCGCACTTTTAGCCATCCTGAAAGCGGGTGCAGCCTACGTACCATTAGATCCAGCTTATCCTCAAGAGCGCATCGCTTATATTTTGGAGGATGCACAAATTTCGCTATTGCTAACTCAACAACATTTGATTTCACAATTACCGAAACATCAAGCTAAGGTAATTTGTTTAGATACCGAATGGAACAGCATAGCACGAGAAAATCAAGACAATTTAGCAAATGAAGTAACAAGTAATAATCTCGCTTACGTAATCTACACTTCCGGTTCTACTGGTAAACCCAAAGGCGTACAAATTCAGCACGGTGCAGTGGTTAACTTTTTAAATTCCATGCGCCAAACTCCGGGAATCACAGAAAGAGATATTCTTCTATCAGTTACCACCATTACTTTTGATATTGCCGCCTTAGA
>NZ_JACJUP010000873.1:0-3090 GCF_014748295.1 Planktothrix sp. FACHB-1355
GCTTTGACTTGCTTTTCACTCAGGGTGAAAGCTTCCCGTCCGACTTGCAATTCTTCCTGCGCGATCGCCGCCACCAACCCCGATGGGCTGGGACTTTTACCCCAAACGATACCGAAACGGCGTGCGATCTCTTCCAGCCGCTCTTTAGTTCCGGGCGGGACGGATAATGTAAGTGTTTCTTTCTTTCTTGCCATTTTATACTTGACAATTAGATTTTAATCTGCCAAGCTACTTATTATGCAACTAAATTTTAGCTCAAAACTCAAATTTTAGTTTTAGTTGCTGAATGGAGGATAATTGCAGCAATCCAGCAGAAGTATGCTAATACCAACAGAAAAAGCCAGAGTTCTGCTCTGGCTCGCAAACCCTTACAGGGATTATGTTCAGAGAAAAATAATCTCTAACCTCCATATCAAGCAAGTTTCAATCCCTGAAGTAGGGATTAGGGAAATCTGGAGGCTTGTTTACATTATATATCGCCATCCTCCATATCAGCAACACAACCAGATTTTCTGTTAACCTAGAACACAGCCGGAGATAAAAGGCTGCGTCCTTTGTTAAATGCCATCTACAAGGGTATCACGTAGCCATCACCTCCGGCAAACTTGTCATATTTATATGGAGGTGACAATGCACGACCCTGACGAAATTGCTCGAAAAATTGCTGAGTACCGAGAGCAGATAGAGCGGCTTGAGCAGTACATCAGACAACTGCTGTATTTAGATGTTCTCAATTCTGAAGGCAACATCGTTAGTTACGCTGACTTGGAAGCTTAATTTATAGGGTATTCCAAGCAGAGGAGGTAGTTGTATTCAAACTACCTCCGACTGCTGAGTTTTTTGGAAAGTTAAATTATGAATATTTCCGCAAATCAAGCCAGAATTTTGATTAGCACTATAGCTGCTGGCGCTTTACCTGCTGAAACAGCAAAAGAGATTCTGGCGGAACTTGTCAAACATCCTGAGAGTAATGCAATCACCATTGCAAAAACATTCGGTTGTCCAAAAATCATTAGAAATTTAACAATTGCTACCAAAGATAAGCTAGCAGCCAACTCGTCAGGCAATCTTGAGGAAAAAAACAATCAAATCATTTATCAAGGTCAAATTATTGGTAGAACACAAATTTTGTATAAATCTCCTTTACCAGGAGAGCTTCAGGCTAAATTAGCTATTGAAACTGCGATCGATCGCTTTCTAGAGTATCTGCAAAAACTACTTTATATTGTTGTTTTGGATGAGAGCGATCGCCATGTTAGAGTCTTCATCCCTGTCACAAAAGAACCAGCGAACTTTAGCAAACTTTGGAAACAGTTTCTAGAAGAAGTTGCTTTCTCTGCTTATGGAAACACAATACACAAGTTACCAGGATTAGTTCAGACTTTTATTGTGATGCTTAATGCAGTCACCTTATCTGGACGAGGGTTTAGTACGCTGGATGTTCCAATTTTGACCCAAGAACAAGCGAATGTTCTCGCCGCTTGGTATTACGCTGTGATTCGAGATGTGCGAAAGCGACAGGAAAAGCGTCAGCAGGATATTGAGGCATTAAAGCGGCAACTGGAGAATCCTGAATTAACTGATAAAGACCGAAAATCAAAAGCCAAAGAGTTGCAAGATAAGGAGGCGATGCAGGAGAAAGAGGCGAAGAAATATACAGAGTATTTCCAAAAAGCTTTTACTAAATCGTTAGAAGAACAAAATGCTGCATGGCAAGAACTTAGTGTAATTCAAGAGGAACTTGCAAATTCAGGACTGGCTAAAACCGAACAACGAAAATTGCAGAAGCAACAGGATAAATTAAGTTCAAAGCTGGTATTTTTACAAGAATTTATCCAACAGAAACTCAAACTGATTCAGGAAGCAGAGGGCGATCCTTTTAAGTTTGTTCAGTTGGATGAAAAGCAAAATCCAGATATATTCAAACAGATTGTAGCGATCGCTAAAAACTTTGACAAACGAGCAACCGATCAAATTAACTCGACTCGTGGCGATATTTTTACGCAATGCGTAACAGAAATGTATCGGCTTCTGGAATTAAAGCCAACGCAGTTTGAACCGACACCAGAACCACTTTTGACAGAAAAATTTGTCATGCCGGAAATGCGATCGCCGGGAGATGACAGCAAAGAATTTTGCTATTCCTGCGGTGTTGCACTCGACCCAAAAACGGCACGATGGCAAGTTCTCCGATTCATGTTTGAACGTCCTTCTCAGCGTCGTCAATCATCTTCTGGAGAAGGTAGACCTCACATTTGTTCTTCCTGTTCAGCATTAGCATTTGCGTCACCATTAAAGGTTACGGAAGAGAGCATTATCATCCAACTCGATTCAGCTAATAAAGATGCTTCCGAGTTAAAAATAAAAGACTACATCAGAATGCTCGCTAGTAAGGAAATACATCTAAGTGCAGGTAAATATTTAATATTAGCGTCAGACCGTACAAGTGGAGGTGAATTAGCGTCTCAGAAGTTGGGGAAAATTCAATATGCAATAGCTAAAGTCGCATCGATTTTCCCACTTGAAGTTTTAACTGATTTTAATTTTTATCTAGTGATTCAAGGTACTCAACCTATTACATTAGCAAGTCGGCATTTAATTTTTGTTAAGGGTTTGATGGATTGCTATAAACAGTCAACTGTGATTTCTGGTAAAGATATCAACATCACCCTTGGTGATGCTGTGCGCTATATGCAGCAAGATTTACCGTTTCTAGCAGATTATACTCTAGCGAAAAGTTCTAACTTTTGCACTGATTTACATTTAGAAAAAGTACGTGAAATGTACTGGAAAAAGATACATAAAGATGTAGAATTGAAAGGAGATTCTATGGATTCAGACAATCAATTACCGAAACGAGCCAGATTATACCGGGATGTAGCGGCTCTCACAGGATTGACCTATGCTTTTGCTCAGTCCTTGGAAAGTACGGCTAAAGGCTTGATGAAAGCTGAAGATGCGGAACGGGAAGTTAGCAAACTGATTGAAAAGGTTGATGACGCGATCTCATTTAGTTATTATGCCACTCTTGGCGATCAGAAGAAAACAAGCGTTCAAGCAAGGTTGTATCACTATCCTGATTGCGATTTT
>NZ_JACJUP010000874.1:0-3130 GCF_014748295.1 Planktothrix sp. FACHB-1355
TTAACTAAGCCAGCAACTCTCTATGAGTCTTCTCCGAATGCACCCTAACATATACATATAAACCTATAACCAGTGTTTGTACATACCTTCGGTAAAGAATTTGTAAAGATTGCATCCACCTGAGCCTCAGCATAGCCAATGCTTTTCGCAACTATCGAAAGTTATATTTCTACTCCAACTAGGTTGAGTTCGTGTCTGGGGTGGGGTAAGTTGATCAATGTCAGTCGTGGAAAAGTTTTATGAGCAGCACGATCGCAATTACCGATTCCGAATTTGAAACTCAAGTCCTGAAAGCAACACAGCCAGTGTTAGTATACTTCTGGGCTTCTTGGTGTGGCCCTTGCCGTCTGATGACCCCGTTAATTAACTCAGCAGCGCAAACTTATAGCGATCGCCTCAAGGTGGTCAAAATGGAGGTAGATCCCAATCCGACTACTGTGGCAAAGTATAAGGTCGAAGGCGTTCCCGCATTGAGACTGTTTAAAAATGGCGAATTGATCGGGTCTGTTGAGGGCATCGATAGCAAACAGAAAATCACCCAGTTACTGGAATCCCACCTGTAAATAGTTATCAAAATTTTGGGTTAAAAACCTCGCCCTTCTAGGGCGACTTTATACGAGCTATGCTAATATAAAACCGTGGTATATAAAGGTCGAGCCATGATTGTTTGCGAATTCAAAGTCAAAGGGAAAGATAGTCAATATCCCGCCATTGACGAGGCTATTCGCACCTCCCAATTTATCCAGAATAAGTACAGGCGCTATTATGGGATGGACAACAAAAATATTGCTAAAAATATTGGCAGAGACGGCATTAACAAGTATGGCACGGTACTGACTAAAAAATTCACATTTGCCAAGGAACTGAATTCGATGGGGAGACAATCTGCTGCCGAAAGGTCTTGGTCTGCACTCGCTCAATTATACGATAATTGCAAGAATAATGATTATTGAGTAAATATGCAATTTGCTAAACGTTTAGAACCCCTACAATTTAATGTTTTCGCAGATATGGATCGGGCGAAAGCATCATCAGTAGCAGGAGGAAAGGAATTAATTGACCTGTCGCTGGGATCTTCGGATTTGCCAGCAGCAACCCACGTCATCAATGCGATCGCTCAATCCTTACAAGACCCCAGCACCCACGGTTACTTACTGTTTCGCAGCACGAAAGATTTTCGGGTTGCTGCTGCTACCTGGTATACTCAAAAATTTGGTATCCCGGTTGACCCGGAAACTGAAGTGCTGCCGCTGATCGGTTCTCAGGAAGGAACGGCCCATTTGCCCTTGGCAGTTCTCAATCCAGGAGATTTTGCGCTGCTATTAGACCCAGGCTATCCTTCGCATATGGGTGGGGTCTACCTCGCCAGCGGTCAGATCTACCCTATGCCCCTACGGGCAGAAAATGGGTTTTTGCCTATATTTGAGGAGGTGCCAGAAGCAGTTTTAGCACAGGCAAAAATGATGGTGCTAAGTTATCCCCATAACCCTACTGCGGCGATCGCACCGCTGTCTTTTTTCCAAACAGCTGTTGCCTTTTGCCAACAGCACAATCTTGTGTTGGTTCACGATTTTCCCTACGCCGATTTAGTTTTTGAGGATACATCGGCACCTTCGATACTGCAAGCCGATCCTGAAAAAAGTGTTTCGATCGAGTTCTTCACTCTTTCCAAGTCTTATAATATGGGTGGTTTTCGCATCGGTTATGCTATCGGCAATCCAAAGCTGATTCAGGCGTTGCGGCAGGTAAAAGCGGCTGTTGATTTTAATCAGTATGGAGGTATCCTTAACGGCGCGATCGCGGCCTTAAGTGGCCCTCAAGAAGGAGTCAAAGCTGCCGTTGCCACTTTCCGAAATCGGCGAGATGCTTTCGTCAAAGCTTTAAATAATATTGGCTGGCTGGTTCCGACACCAAGAGCCACAATGTATGTATGGGCCAAATTACCCGCACCTTGGACGGAAAATTCGATCGGATTTTGCACTCAGCTCGTGGAAGCTACGGGTGTTGCCGTTTCTCCCGGTGCTGGGTTTGGTAAATCTGGGGAAGGGTATGTCCGTTTTGCTCTAGTACACGAACCGCCAGTTCTGGAAGTTGCGGTGAAGCGAATGGATGAATTCTTGCGTGTGCGATCGCCAGCCTAAATATTGCCCTAGTAAATGATTTTGGGCTAAGAACGTCATCACTGACGAACGCAATCGCTATAACTTGAACTAGATGGCGAAGCCCCTCTCTTAGGTTTTGCCAGTCTGGACAATTCTCTTGCAACTAAGCGCCAACTTTCAAACGCAGGATAGCTCTTTGAGAGTTATGGTTCATCAAAATAAATTAAAATTTCAGAAAAATCGTAACAGTAAAATGCGATCGTATTGCTGTCTTTTTTTATTGAAAAAATCATAATGTATAACTTGTATCGAAGAAATTTACTATAACCATTCTGGATCGGTAATACACTACTTTCGACCATATTATGTACACAATTCTTAACATAATTTTAATAATGGGTAGAAGTGATTAAAAGCAGGTTTTACTCGGTCAAGCAACTCGTTATAAAGACAGAATAAGATTTTTATCTTTTGTATAAATTGATAAATTTTACATAAAGGTAACGGATACTTAGCAGTATTGCTACTGTATTCTCCTAGTATTACTCTCTGGAGAATTTTCCGGTTGTAAACGAAAGCCTTGCACAAAGGGTGCTAGCCAAACTATAAAAACCATGCTGAAAATACAGCAAATCCCGCTTGCTCAGTCAGGAGAGCAAATTTTGGCCGATCGAATTTTACTCGTTGAAGACCACGAGGTAAATCGTCGCTTGCTGAGCGACTACCTCTGTTATCTCGGATACCAGGTTTTGTGCCTTGCCGAAGGCAGCACCTTTTTTCAGGCGATGTCCAAGTTTCGGCCTCAGCTAGTTTTATTAGACTTGAAGTTACCAGGAGTTGATGGATATACCATACTCCAAGAAATCCGGGAGATACCGGACTGGCATCAAGTACCTGTGATCGTCGTCTCGGCGTATGCTTTTAAAGCCGATCAACAACGCGCTCTCAGTTTGGGAGCTACAAGGTACTTCGTTAAACCAGTAAATCTTTCTCATTTGCGACAGGCAATTCAAGAAGAATTACGCGAT
>NZ_JACJUP010000875.1:0-3129 GCF_014748295.1 Planktothrix sp. FACHB-1355
TTTTAATTTCCGGATCGTTAGCCAGCCCTTTTTCCTTCGCCAACCCTTTTAAAAATGCTAGTTCTCCCGGTTCGAGGACTCCATCTATCCAAGCAAAACCGATGAGAATTTTTAATAATTGCTTTCCAATTCCTGAAGAGTCTACTTCGCGTACAAGTAAGACGACTTTGGGAATAGCTACCTCAAAATGCTCGTTTTCCGTGGCATCAGAACGAATTTCTTTTTCTGTGCTATACAATACTTTGGAACTATCTGGCGTTTTGACAACGATAAATAAATCGGGATTGCCTTCAAAATGTTCAAATCTGCCTTTAAAATCGGCTTCATTGTAAGTGATTTCAAATCCGCCATCGCTATTTGTGAGCGCTTTTCCTAATTCATCATTTTTGAGAAAATCTTTATCAAATGCTTCGACAATTAGGTCAGGAATTCCTAAACCGCTTTCAGCTTCGTAAACACGGCCAGTAATTGTGAATGACATTACCAAACTCCCGCTCGAAGTAACAATATCCCAAACAATTGCCATCAAACCGATATCCCACGGAACAACCCCTGTGTTTCAGACATCCCGGCCCGTTGCGATCGAAGGTACCGAGCTATCCTGCGTGTATTTTACCGCTAAGAAGGGTTCGAGGCGTTAAGGGTAAAAATCCCTATTTGCTGTTGCTCACATTAATCGTATTCTAGAAGTACTTTGGCAAGTTATGAGAGATTGCAAAAAATATTCATAAATAGCGATATATCTTTTTTGCCAATAAAATGATAAAACGGTGATGCACATATCCAGAACACGGCATCACCGCTTTAGCAAAAGGAAATTTGATTTAATAGTTAGCCACAGAATCAGGCCAATCTTTGCCGACGCGCAGCGTTAAGTCGGATTCTAGATCGCCGATAGATGCGGCTTCAATATTACCCAAACCCAAAGCACTTTTAAGGTTTTCTGCTGCTTTTATATCGCCTTGTTGCACAATAATTTGTGTACGGCGCTCCTCTTGCGGCCAATCTTTTACCAGGTAGATATTGCGGAAGCCAAGATTTTTTAAATACTCGGCAACGCGATCGCTGAGAGCGGGCTGACCGGAAGCATTTTGGATAGCGATGCGAATAGAATTGTCTGAAGGTTTAGCATCAGAGGCAATATCTTTTGAGTTGATGCCAAAATAATCGTGCATAATGCGATCGCGCCCAGCTTTATCCATAATCCAGTAGCTAGCAGCGTACTCTTTTGGCCCGCTGAAACGACCGGGCAACATGACCATTTTGATATCGGCGCGATCGAGCTTCAGCCCGAAATTTGCCAACGCTAACATTTCTTCCAAACTAATATTAGTGTCAACGTATCTTTGCATCACCCGCACGATCCCTGGCAAACGAGGTAATATAGTTGGACTGCTCAGACGTTCTCGCAAAGCTTTCAGCAATACCTGCTGTCTCTGCACCCTGCCGATATCGCCTTTGCGATCGTTGCGGAAACGGGCAAATTGTTCGGCTTGTTCGCCGTTGAGAACTTGCCATCCTTGTTCCAAATCGATTTTCAAACGTTGAGTTTCGTCCACATATTGCATTTTTTGAGGAACAAAAACTTCCACACCGCCCACTAAATCTACCAATTCCCGAAAAGCATCGGTAGTAACGCGAACGTAGCGATCGATCTCCACATCGTTAAGCACACCCCTGACAATGTTTGCCGCCAAAGCTGGGCCACCATCCACATTTGCCTGGTTGATTTTTTTGATACTCAATTGGGGAGTGTCTACGCGGGTATCTCGTGGAATCGATAGCATTTTGACAGAATAGTCTTTGGGGTCTATCCTTACCAGCAACATCGTGTCGCTGCGACCGTTCATGCGCGTAGGGGAGTCTTCCTCTGCATCGGGAACGCGATCGAGTCCCATCACTAAAATATTAATCGGTCGCGACAAACGATACACAAAGGCATTGCGCCACAAATCGTGCAGCGACCAAGCTTGCGGCTGAAACATTTGCTGCGATAGGGGTACAAGCAAAGCGACTGTTGCCCCGACGGTGGCAGAAACGGTTGTTGTCCCGACTAAAGCCAAACTCCAAAACAACCATTTCGCCATTGGCGGGCGTTTAAACGTATGCAGCAAACGACTCTTTAAACTGACTAGCTGTGCAAAAAGTAGCCTAGAAGACTCCTGAGATTTCTCAGAAAAATTAGAAGGTTGAGATTCTGACCCATTTCCAACAGGTTCTACTCCGTCTAACACTCGTCACACTCCTACCACACCTAAAAATCCACAACTTTGGTGTGTCATTACTCACACACAAGTCAACGAGATTATAGCTTGACCGGAAAGAACGTAGAAAAGTCAAAAAAAAGGGATTGGGGATTAGGGGCTAGGGGAAAGGGCAAGAGGAAAGAGAGAAAAGATTAATTCTCTCCTTTTTCCCTTTTCCCTTTCCCCTCTCCCTCTTCCCTCTTTCCTTGCCCCTAACCCCTAATCCCTAGCCCCTAGCCCCTAGAAAAAAGGCGTCGGGGTAAGCCAAATCGGGATAAACTTTGTACGATAGGGCGAGGTAGCGTAAAAACAAGCGATGACTAGCTCTTTGATTCCTGTTATCCTTGCTGGTGGTAAAGGCGAACGCTTCTGGCCTCTCAGCCGCAAGCATCGACCCAAGCAGTTTTTAAGTCTGGACGGTAGCGGCAAAAGTCTGCTGCAAGCAACGTCCGATCGCCTTTTGGCATTTTCTGGTGTCTGGGAGAAGTTGTGGGTCTGTACGAGCAGTCAACTAGCTGACGGTGTGCGATCGCAATTACCCCTTTTGCCAGTTGACAATTTGCTGGTAGAACCGGAAGGACGCGATACTGCACCGGCGGTAGCTTGGACAACGCTGGAAATTGCACGGCGCTACGGCGACAATGCTGTGGTGGGATTTTTCCCCGCTGACCACTGGATCGCTGATGAGTCGGCTTTTCAGGAAACTATTAATGCAGCGACTCAATTAGCGGCTGAAAAAGAAGCGATCGTCACTTTGGGGATTAAACCCAATTATCCCTCTACCGGTTACGGCTATATTGAACAAGGGGAACAGGTAGGCACGTTTGGGGAATTACCCGCTTACCGGGTGAGTCGCTTTACAGAAAAACCCGATCGCGAAACG
>NZ_JACJUP010000876.1:0-3064 GCF_014748295.1 Planktothrix sp. FACHB-1355
CAACACAGTATCGCGGAAACGGATACCCGTATCAATTAAAGCTTTCTCATCCTCCAAACCGGCTTCTTCAAAAGCAGAAAAAGCATCGGCGCTGAGAACTTCTGCCCACTTGTAGCTGTAATAACCCGCTGCATAACCGCCCGCAAAAATATGCCCAAACGCACATAAGAAAGCATCTTCTGGCAAAGGTGCTAACACTGTCGTGGTTTTGGCAATGCGACTGCGTACATCGGCAGGAGTTTCATCGCCACCGGGTTGATAGCGATGGTGCAATTCTAAGTCAACAATCGCAAAGTGAAGTTGCCGCAACATAGCGCTACCGCTCATATAATTGCGTGCAGCCAATAGCTTTTGATAATAATGTTCTGGCAGCGTTTCGCCTGTTTCGTAATGCTTCGCCATCCCGAACAAAGTTTCCCGATGGTAACACCAATTCTCCATAAATTGGCTGGGCAATTCCACTGCATCCCACTCTATATTATTGATGCCAGACGCATCGGGATAATCGACTTTGGTGAGCATATGTTGCAAGCCGTGACCGAATTCGTGGAACAATGTTTCCACTTCGCCAAAAGTCATCAAACTCGGTTTGCCATCGACTGGAGGAGTTTGATTGCACACCAAATAAGCTACTGGCAAACGAGTAGTTGTAGTGCCATTTTCCATTATTTTGGCGCGGACTATGCACTCATCCATCCAAGCACCGCCGCGCTTTTCGGCTGGGCGACTGTACGGATCTAAATAGAAGTAGGCAATGGGGGCACCAGTTTCGTCAGTAATTTGGAAATAACGCACATCTTCATGCCATACTGGTGCAGTGCCATCGGCAGGGGTGATGGTGACGCCAAATAACCGTTTTGCTAAGGAGAATAATCCATCTAAAACTTGCGGTAGTGGGAAGTAAGGGCGCAATTCTTCTGCATTGAAGGCAAATTTTTCTTCGCGCTGACGTTCTGCCCAAAAACTAATATCCCAGTGCTTCAAGTCGTTGGCTTCTGCGACATTTTTAGCAGCAGCATATGCTTTCAATTCTGCCAAATCTTTGGCAGCTGCATCGTAACTGACGCGACGCAGTTCTTCTAGCAAACCTTCTACTGCTTCTACTGAAGGAGCCATTTTGCGAGCTAAGCTGAGTTCGGCGTAGCTGTTGAAGCCGAGAAGTGCTGCTTTTTCTTTACGCAATTGCAAGATGCGATCGATCGCCGGTTTGTTATCCAATTCCCCGCTAGAAGCGCGACTGACGAACGCTTTGTACAACTTTTCCCGCAAGTCGCGACGGGTACTGTGCTGCATAAATGGGCCGTAACTTGGTAAATCTAAAGTGATGCGCCAAGGGCCATTTTCTGGGGTGGCATTTTCTTCACCCTCAGCACGCGCAGATTGTGCGGCTAAGCTGAGTAAACTGGGAGGTAAACCGTCAACTTCTTCTATGCTTGTCAGCGTCAAGCTAAAAGCTTTGGTGGCGTCGAGTACGTGGTTGGAAAATTTGGTGCCAAGTTCTGCCAATTCTAGTTGAATGGCGTTGAAACGCTCTTTCTGTTCGCCTGACAAACCGACGCCGGAAAGTTCGGCATCTTTAATCGCTGATTCTACAATACGCTGTTGTGCTGGATCTAAAGTATAAGAGCGATCGCTTTCTCCCAGTTTCTTAAAAGCATCGTACAGCGGTTTGCTTTGGCTGAGCTTATTGTAAAACTGCACAACTTTTGGCTGCACAGTTTCGTAAGCTTGGCGCAATTCCGGGCTATTCTTGACGCCCATCAAATGGCTCACCACTCCCCAACTCCAGTTTAAGCTTTCTTTCAGTCGGTCTAGTGGTTCTACCAAACCGCTCCAAGTCGGCTCTACCTGTGCTTCCAAGTTGGTAAGTTCTGCATCTAGTTTAGCCAGCAGCTTCTCAAAAGCAGGCACCACAAGATCTGGCTTAATGGTTTCAAAGGGAGGCAATCCTTTGCCAATTAACAAGGGGTTTTCAGTTATATTCGGGTTTTCAGTCATCTGTGGTTTTTCGGAGCGGTGTTTGGTAATTTCCCATAAAATTAGTCTTATTACTTATTATGAGCGATTGTAACGAGGCTGTGGAAATTCCATAGCCTGCCTGTGAGGGGAGATCCCCCTCGTTGATGCGATCGCTATTTTTTCCAGCCAAGCGTTAGATTATAATCCAAATTTTTTTTTCTGCCACTTGGGATCTATTAGACCTCTCCAAAAATTCTTGTGGGGTAGGCATCCTGCCTGCCCTTTGAGATTCTTTTGGAGCAGATGTCTATTGTGGTTTTTGGTGACGAATGGGAATCTTAATAACAAACTCGGTGCCATGTCCCAGTTCGGAATTGCACTCCAACTCACCGCCGTGTTTTTCGACAATAATTTGGTAACTGATCGATAAACCCAGTCCCGTTCCTTTGCCGACTGGTTTTGTCGTAAAGAATGGATCGAATATTCTTTGTCTCACTTCCGGTTTTATGCCAGAGCCGTTATCAGCCAGTCTTATGATGACTCGATCGTCCTCTAAAACTTCTGTGCGAATGCGAATCTGGGGATTTGGGATTAAAAATTTATCCTCTGCGCCTCTGCTATCCTGTTCCAGAGCGTCGATCGCATTGCTGATGATATTCATAAATACCTGATTTATTGGCCCTGCATAACACTCTACTTCAGGTAAATTGCCGTATTCTTTGATTACCTCAATACTGGGATGTCCTCCTTTCAACTTGAGCCGATTTTGCAAAATCAGCAGCGTGCTATCAATACCTTCGTGCAGGTTAACCGGTTTCATTTCCGCTTCGTCAAGCCGCGAAAAGTTCCGCAGCGACAAAACAATCTGGCAAATGCGATCGACGCCTATCTTCATAGAAGAGACTAATTTGGGTAAATCCTCTAGCACAAAATCAAGTTCGATCGCCTCTATTTTTTCTTGTATTTGCACTCCTGGATTGGGATATTGCTCTTGAAATAGTTTCACCAAAGATATCAATTCTTGAGTATATTGATTGACGTAGTTCAAGTTGCCGCTGATGAAATTTACGGGGTTGTTAATTTCGTGTGCAGATCGGAAGAGCGT
>NZ_JACJUP010000877.1:0-3119 GCF_014748295.1 Planktothrix sp. FACHB-1355
TCGCATTTGACAAATTCTCGTTGAACCTCACAAACATTTTCTGCCAAATGCAGATGAATACCGCGACGGGTGAGTAATTGTTGCATATGTCGGCGCACCCATCGGTTATGATTTGGCATCAGTTCTTCATCGCGATGGAATAAATGAATTTTTACTGTATTCTGGGAGATTTTTTGCAGGTGAGATTGCATTGTTAGGGACAATTCGACACCACCGGCACCTCCACCCACAATTCCCAAACAAATCGGTTGTTCGGGTTGATTGGTAACTGACTCAATAACTCGATGCCATTCTTGCAAAAACTTTGGTATCGGTTTAACTGCAATTGCATATTCATTTGCACCGGGTACGGATATTGTGGCGGGAGTACTGCCGATATCAATTGATAATAAATCGAAGGAAACTGGTTGACTGTTAGCGCAAATAACTTGCTTGTTTTCTAGGTCGAGATTAATGGCGCGATCGCAAATAAATTCGGCTTGGGCAAATTCAGTTAGCGATCGCAAGTTGATAAAACATTCTGCGTGTGTGTAAAATCCCGCAACGTGACCGGGTAACATTCCAGAATAAGGCGTGTCCGGCGCTTCGGATATCAGGGTTATGCTAACATTTGGCAGCGGTTCGATGCCGAATAATCGGAGTGCGATCGCATGACTGTGACCGCCACCTATTAGCACTAATTTTTGTTGATTATTCATCATTAAGGCTGAGTTGGTAGAGTGGGAGAACGGGAAAGCCAAAAGTCAAGAGTCAAAAGTCAAAATTTTTCCCTTTCCCTCTCCCACTCCCCCACTCCCCCGCTCCCCCATTCTCCCACTCCCTCCAATAATAATAGGAGCGATCGCAGCGGATTTGATATCATCCTAAATATGCTTTCTTAACCCGATCGTCATCGAGCAGATGGGAAGCTTCTCCCGTCAGGGTGATGCGACCCGCTTCCAATACGTAACCTCGATCGGCAGTTTCTAAGGCAAGTCTGGCATTTTGCTCGACCAAAAGAATAGTAACCCCAGTAGCGCGTAAATCCTGAATAATAGCGAAAATCTCCCGCACGATCGCAGGTGCAAGACCGAGACTGGGTTCGTCCAAAAGCAAAACTTTCGGTTTACTCATTAAAGCGCGAGCGATCGCCAACATTTGCTGTTCCCCACCGCTAAGCGTTCCCGCTAATTGATGGCGGCGTTCTGCTAAACGAGGAAAAATTTCAAATTGGCGATCGAGATCGGCACTTATTTCTGCCGAATTAGAGCGAATATACGCCCCCAATTCCAAATTATCCAGAACAGTTTGCCTAGATAACACTCGGCGTCCTTCCGGGGAATGGGCGATACCCAATCGCACCACCTCATGCGCGGCGCGTTTAGTAATATCCCGCCCTTGGTAAATAATCTGACCGCTGCGAGGATCGAGCAGTCTAGAAATAGCTCGTAAAGTAGTACTTTTGCCAGCACCATTAGCCCCGATCAAAGTTACTACCTCACCCGCATTAACAGTGAGATTGATATTTTGTAGGGCTTGAATACCGCCGTAGTTAACGTAAAGTTCTCTAATTTCTAATAGTGTCGTAGCGGGTGCTTTCATTCTGCTCCCAAATAAGCTTCAATTACAGCAGGATTAGTTCTTACTTCCGTCGGATTGCCCAAAGCAATCAACTGACCGAAATTTAAAACTGCAATGCGATCGCACAACCCCATAACTAAGGGTACGTGATGCTCGATTAAAATGACAGTTAAGTTAAACCGATCGCGTATTTCCCGAATAAATTCGCTCAACTGGTGCTTCTCGCTGGGATTCATACCAGCGGCGGGTTCATCTAGCAGTAAAACTTGCGGTTCTAAAGCAAGGGCGCGGGCAATTTCGAGGCGGCGTTGATCGCCGTATGCAAAATTTTTCGCTTTGGCATAGGCGCGATCGCGCAAACCGACCAAATCGAGCAATTCCAAACCTTTCTGCTTAGTTTTGATTTCTTCCGCAGGCGCTGGTGGCAAACCTAACACACCAGTTATTAAACCGCTTTTAGTGTGGACGTGCTGAGCGATCGTCACATTTTCTAGCGCCGAGAGGTCGCCAAACAAGCGAATATTCTGGAAAGTGCGGGCAATACCGGCTTTAGCGATGCGATGCGATCGCCTATATGAAATTTCTTCTCCTTGATAAAATAGCTGCCCGCTGGAAGGCTCAATCAGCCCTGTAATCGTATTAAATAATGTCGTTTTGCCGGCACCGTTGGGGCCAATCAGCCCAAATATCTCATTTTTCTGCACCGTAAAAGAAACATTGTTAACAGCAACCAAACCTCCAAAAGTACGAGTTAAACCCTTGGCTTCTAGGATAGGATAACTGGCGGGAAGATTCTCGGCGTTCATCTGCACAAATTTCTATTTATGTCTTTGTCTTTTCAACAAATCCGGTGTCACCAAGCCTTGGGGGAAAAATATCGTTCCCAAAACTATCAACAATCCGAAAATAATCAGGCGACCGTCGCGCAGAAATTGGGCTAGCCACAGCGGTAAACCCGCAGTATCTGCGATCGCTCTCAACACCTCCGGTAGCGCTGTAAATACCATACCACCCAACACCGGCCCCACAAAAGTCCTAGTTCCGCCGATTAACACCGAAGTTAAGTAAACTATACTGGCATCAAAAGTGCCTTGACGCGCATTCCAAGTATTGAGAAAATGGGCGCTTAGCGCACCGACAACTCCTGCCAAAATAGCACCCAGAGTGAAAGCCAAAACCTTGTAGTAAGTTGGGTCAATTCCCATCGCACCGGCAGCCAATTCATCTTCGCGGATAGCCGTAAATGCCCTACCCACGCGGATGCGTTCCAGGCGGTAGAGAATCACCATACTGACAATTAATAAAGGTAAAGCAATCCACAAATATTCCAGCGGAGTTTGGAAAGGTTGCGGAATACCAAATATACCAACTGCACCGCCAGTGATATCTAAATTGAGAGATAAAATGCGGAGTATTTCTACAAAAGCAATAGTTGCGATCGCCAAATAAATACCCCTTAACCTTAGCGCTGGAATTCCCACCACAACGCCCAATATGCCGGAAACAACACCAGCAATTAGCATTTCCAATAATACCAACCCAATGGGAAATAAACCGCC
>NZ_JACJUP010000878.1:0-3118 GCF_014748295.1 Planktothrix sp. FACHB-1355
GTCTGGAAGCGAGATATTAGCGCTTTTCGCGATCGTAGTGCAAAATGTAAAAATAATAACTCGTACAAGCAATTAATCTTGTATGTCATCCCCATTAGGATATAGTTCTGGCCTCGATCGCCCCATCGAGTCAGAAGATCCAACCCAGCAGTCTCTTAGAGATCGTCAATTGCGGACGCTGTTTGAGACTGCCCTCGATGCGATCGCGATCGTCGATGACCGAGGGCGTTACCTAGATGTCAACCCCGCCGCCTGTGAATTATTTGGCCTACAGCGAAATGAACTGCTGGGACGCTACATCTATGAGTTTGCAGAACCTGGGTATGATTTCCCAGCAGTATGGCAACAATTTCTACAACAGGAAAAAGCGCGGGGTGAGTTTCGCTTAGTGCGGACTGATGGGGAAATCCGTATCGTGGAATACGCCGCAACAGCAAACTTTTTACCTCATCGCCATCTTTCCGTAATGCGAGATGTTACAGAACGCAAACAAGCACAGGCGCAAGTCGAGGAACTTAGCCGTCAACTGGCACAAAGCCAAGCGCAACTACAAGAAGCAGGTATTGCGCCAGGGAGGATAGCTACCCCCGCAGAGAGTCATCCCTTAGAACAAATTGCCCGCCACATTCCCGGAGTTATTTATCAGTTTCGGATGCGTCCTGATGGTACTTTCCATCTTCCCTACGCCAGTGAGGGTTTGAAAGAGATTTATGGCGTTACCCCAGAAGAAGTGCGCGAGGATGCTTCTAAGATGTTTGCAATTATTCATCCTGAAGATCTCGATCGCCTCAATCAATCCATTCTCGAATCTGCCGAACACCTTACCCCTTGGTATTGCGAATATCGAGTTTGCTTACCGGATGGACGGATGTTGTGGTTAGTCGGTGATGCTACGCCCCAGCGAGAACCAGATGGCAGTACCCTTTGGCATGGCTATATTCGGGATATCACAGACAGCAAAAAGGCTGAAGCTGACAATCAACGCTTGCTTGCCATTCTCGAAAGCACATCAGATTTAGTCGGAACTGCCGATTTAACGGGTAAAGCTTTGTATCTCAATCAAGCTTGGCGAAATCTGTTTGATAATAATGAAGATACAATCGCCAATGTGGAAATATCTACATCTCATCCCAAGTGGGCTTTAGATATTATCTTCAATCAGGGCTTGCCGTCAGCAGCACGTTCCGGCAGTTGGCACGGCGAGACAGCAATACAGGATTCGACCGGACGCGAAATTCCCGTTTCTCAAGTCATCCTAGCTCACAAATCAACGGAAGGAAAAGTCGAATACTTTTCCACAATCCTGCGAGATATTACAGAAAGTAAAGCCACAGAACTCGCTCTCCGCAATTCCCTAAAACAATTATCAGATATTAAATTTGCTTTGGATCGCGCCGCGATCGTTTCCATCACGGATGAACGAGGAATCATTAACTATGCCAACGATAATTTTTGCCAAATATCTAAATATTCTAAAGCCGAAATCATTGGCCAAAACCATCGCTTAATCAAATCCGATTATCATCCTAAAGAATTCTTCCAAAATCTTTGGCAGACTATTTCGGCAGGGCAAGAATGGCAAGGAGAAATCAAAAATAAAGCTAAGGATGGCACTTATTATTGGGTAGATACAACTATCATTCCTTTGCTCAACGAGCATGGTAAACCAAGTCAGTATTTGTCAATTAGAGTTGATATAACATCCCGCAAAGAAGCGCAAGCTAAGTTAATGGAAACTAGCCATTTACAAGAAGCAATTTTAGACAGCGCTAAGTATACAATTATTTCAACCGATCCTAATGGTATTATCAAAACTTTTAATGCTGCTGCCCAAAGATTATTGGGATATTCATCAGCCGAAATGATAGACCAACTTACACCAGCAGTTATTCACGATTTAGAAGAAATTAAACAACGGGCAACCGAACTAACCGCAGAACTCGGTCAACCGATTGCACCGGGGTTTGAGGTATTTGTTGCTAAGGCACGTTTGGGAATAGTTGACGAATATGAATGGTCTTATATTCGTAAAGATGGTTCTCGATTTCCCGTGCAACTTTCTGTCACGGCTTTACGCGATCGCAACGGAAAAATTACCGGATTTTTGGGTATAGGAAATGATATTACCGATCGCAAAGAAGCCGAAGCTCAACTGAAGGAAATATCAGACCGTTTGTCGTTGGCATTCAAGTCCGGGAAAATTGGCTGTTGGGAATGGGATCTCGTACAGAACACCCTCCTTTGGGACGATCGGATGTACGAGCTATATGGCGTAACCAAGAACACTGATTCCAGATTAGTTTACGACATTTGGGCAACTGGGCTACATCCTGATGACCGAGAAACCTCGGAAAGATTAATCCGTCAAGCTGTTTTGGGAAAAGCAGAATTTGATATTGAATTTCGCGTCGTTCATCCTGATGGTAGTATCCATTTCATTAAAGCATTCGGTCTAGTTCGGCGGGACGCAGAAGGTAATCCTCGAAAGATGATCGGGATTAATTTTGATATTAGCGATCGCAAACATCAAGAACAAGCTCTCCGTTTAATTGTTGAAGGTACAGCAGCAAAAATAGGCGACTCATTCTTCAAAAGTTGCGTCCAATATATCGCCCAAGTTTTAGAAGTACGTTATGCTTTGATCGCCATATTTGTTGATTCAGAAAAATTGTCCGCCCAAACTCTAGCATTTTGGGCAGGAGACGAATTTGGCGATAATTTTATTTACAATTTAGTCGGCGCTCCCTGTGAGAACGTTTATACTAAAGGTGATTTATGTTTATACCAAAATTCAGTTCAATCGCTTTTTCCTAAAGATGCTGATTTAGTCATGCTCCAAGCCGAAAGTTATGCTGGTTTACCGATTATAAATGCTGCTGGCGAGCGTTTGGGATTGCTGGCAGTTCTAGACACTAAGCCGATGGTAAAAAATCTAGAAATGCAATCGGCCATCTTGAGAATATTTGCTACTCGTGCTGCTGCTGAAATAGAGCGTATACAGGCAGAAACAGCATTGCGTCAATCAGAAATTCAACTGCGCCAACAAACTCAAGAATTAGAAATCACCCTCAAAAAATTGCAAAATACCCAAACTCAATTAATTCAAGCGGAAAAAATG
>NZ_JACJUP010000879.1:0-3115 GCF_014748295.1 Planktothrix sp. FACHB-1355
CTGAGATCATCTCTCTTTGGGTAACGCTGTCTTCTACAACCAGAACTGTACTCATAACTTTATTACCTGATGCACTGGTTTATAAACTCAGTGAACTACCCAACGCTGACCTTCGGTACAGCGTGGGCTTCTGACTTCATGGGGGATTGCGTCAGCTTAGACTTGCGTCCTCGCTTCGGACTCACATCCCCTCCATCAGCAGCAGTCCTGGTTCCCAAGACCGATAGCATTCTGATGCCTTCTGCTCTGATATTGATTGCAGCGTTACCATCTCTATCGTGGTGAGTGCCACAACTAGGACAAATCCATGTCCTAACATCTAATGACATTTCACTTATCTGATAGTGACAGGTTGAGCAGAGTTTAGAACTAGGAAACCATCGGTCAATCTCTACCAGTACCTTACCTTCACGGTCTAGCTTGTATGAGAGAAAATTGACAAACATTCCCCAACCCACATCAGAAATTGCTTTAGCTAGTTTATGGTTACGAACCATGCCCTTGGTGTTTAGGCTTTCGACTACGATGACTTGGTTATCGTCAACAAGCTTCCTCGATAGCTTATGCAAGTAGTCAGTACGGACATTGCTAACTCGTTCGTGAACCCTAGCAACTAATCTTCTGGCTTTATCTCTTGACTTGCTCCCTTTCTCCGACCTTGCTAATTTTTGCTGTTTCCTTTTAAGGTTGCGTTCATGCTTAGCTAGGTGCTTGGGATTGGCGTATTTGGACGTTTTAACCCCATCGTTAACAACGGCAAAATCTTTCAATCCCAAGTCAATACCTGCAACTTTTCCGTCTGCGCTAGGTGTTGGACTATCTCCATCCATCGACCTCAACACGGAAGCATAATACCTGCCTGATGGAGTCATACTGAGAGTTACAGTCTTGATTGCTCCTGCAATAGGTCGGTGAAGTTTGGCTTTGACAACACCAACACGACCCGGAAATTTGAGACACCCATCAACTACCTTGACTGACTGTGGATACTGGATTGACTGCCTATTTTTCTTCGCTTTAAACCGAGGATATTTAGCTCTACCGTCAAAGAAGTTTTTATAAGCAGTCACCAGGTTGAGTGTAGTAGCCTGCAAAACCTGCGAGTAACACTCAGACAGCCATTGTGTTTCTTCTTGTTTCTTGAGCTTTGGAAGGAATGTATTCAATGCAGACTGACTCAAACCTTTACCCGTTGTCTTGTAGGTTTCAATGCACAAATTGAGTGCATAGTTCCACCACCAACGAGCGCAACCAAAGTGCTGACTTAGTATCTTCTGTTGTTCAACTGTTGGATACAGCCTGACTTTGACAGCTTGATGTCGCATAGATTCCCTCCTCTTACTATTATATGCAATCTCTACTAAGAATGCTCGGGTTGCTTGCAAATTTTACCGGGATTGACCGGATAAAATTTGCAAGGGGGGTGGATAATTCCCATCGCTAAAATATCGGGCGCAACAACTGCGTTGTCTTAAATCGCCCTTATCTATAGCGAGGGACTTATCCACCCCCAAACCCCCATCAGTTAAATTACCAGCTTGACTATTGCTGTGCCAGGTCGATCGACCTGCCTATATCCAGGCGCGATCGCTTTGCATGAAAAAGTAAATTGCCGCATGGCGGGCAGTTCCGATCGCTTGGTAAGTTGTAGGGATAGAGAGGAAACAACAGCGATCGCTGTTGCCACTGGCGATCGTGGCAAGGCAAAAGGGTTAATTTTCGCCATGTTTACTTGGAGTCAGCTCCCACCTGACCTATTGTGCTTTGTCCGTTCTCTTTTTTCCAGCCAAAGCTGAACAGCTTCTTCTAATCCTTCACTTTGAGTGGTTTCATCCTCCGTACAAGCAACCTTGAATCGAAGTGCAAGCTCTTTAGGAATGTAGCCGCTCACTTGAGCGTAGCCTGGATCGTCACGTCTGGTTACCAAAGTTCCTTTCGTCTCTTGATTTCTTGAATTCATTTTCTCATGAGACTCTAAAGCTGATATTTTGTATTAATTCATGAATTCACGATTGCATGAAGTTTTGCTATGATAACACCCATAAGGGAACTGTGACCGAACGGCAACCACCTTCGGGGGACAACCAGATCGCGTTCGCTTTGCCCTCAGTAAGTCAGCACAACTCAGCCAATGAACCAACATGAAGTCCACAGTGGATTACGTGCCGCTAGCGCTTGCTGCATCTGAACTTGGGATTTCAGAGGAAACCTTAAGACGCGATCGAGCGCTACTGAGAAAAAAGCTCGGCAAATCGGAGTTTGACAACTCACGTTACGAACCGGGGTTAGACGGTAAATCTTTTGCAGCCTTAAGGCGATTCCGAGAACTAGCTGCGCTTATGGGACGGAAGAAAGCTATCGAAATGCTAAGAATTAACGGAGTTGACTAAAATGACCACCATTTCAATCTCAGCCAGCCGCAAGCAACAAATATCCGATGAGCTAACCAAACTTGGCATCGACCCCACAGACGAGGCTTTAGCCGCCGTAGTGTCCATCCTCAAATCGAATCGGCGTGCCACCCTCAAAAGTGCCTGCAAGCGGTACGCCCAAAACCAGCAGCCAACCAATCACACCAAAACCACAACTCAAAAACCTTCTGGCTCCATTAAAGGTGATTTGGGCAAGTTGGCAGGAAACCTCAAAGACTCCATGAAAAAGCAGGTCGTTAGTGCTGCCGTAGTCGGGCTAGTCCGCGATTTGGAGTCTGGGGATTACGGAAGTCTAGACGACCTTGCAGTTGAGGAATTGAACGATTTGATTGATGCCGAATTCTCAGTTTTGGAGGTATCAGACCTAGACCCCAAGTATCTCTTATCGTCGAGCGGGTCAAAGTTGCTCTTAAACGCCGGATTGACAGAGAGCTAAACCGACCCTCTACTTATGCGGCGATGGGGGTCTTATTTGTTCTATCCACACTCACAGCAGTAAATCTGGTCAACGTGATGCGATCGAATTTATCCACCCCCACCCAAATCCAAAGAGCCAATGGCCTAAGTCCAACCAAGAACAGACCATTGGCTCCACTCCCAAAGAAGCAAAAGGGAGCTAAATAAATCCTCTCACATTCAGCCAGTGGCATTGCTCCACTGGCTTATTGGAGGCTCAAATGCCA
>NZ_JACJUP010000088.1:0-10945 GCF_014748295.1 Planktothrix sp. FACHB-1355
CCGATCTGAGATAAGGTAATTTAAAAATAGCGCTGGGGTCTGGATTCTCGCCCAAACTATCGAGTTCTTCCAGCAGTTTTTGTCGCACAGTTGGTATTTTGTGAATCCAGTAAAATGCCCAAGCTAAAGCTGTGGCAGTAGTTTCGTGACCTGCAACTAAAAGAGTCATCAATTCATCGCGTAACTCTTCATCGGTCATCGATTCACCTTGTTCATCTTTAGCTGTCATTAGCAAGCTGAGGATATCTGTGCGGGATGGATCGGGATTTTTTCGCCGTTCCCGAATTTCTTCGTAGATGAGTCGATCGATTTGTTCGCGAAGGCGTAGAAATCTTCCCCAAGGACTCCACGCACCTAAATCCTGTTGCAAAATAGGAAAATAAAGCATGGTAACGCTCGCGGGAGAAGCTGTGGTCTCCAGCATTTCAGCAAGCAGTTTTTCCAGCTTTTGTGCGCGATCGCCCTCATACAAACCAAACACGGCTTGCATAATTACCCGCAGGGTAATAGCTTGAGTAGAAGACCGGACGCAGAAGGGTGTGCCAATATCCCATTTTTTCATTATTTGCTCTGTGACATTGGCGATCGTCTCACCGTAAGTTTTCATCCTTTCGCCGTGAAAACTCGGCATCATCAGCTGGCGCTGGCGCTGGTGGCGTGCGCCGCTAGCGGTAATCACAGAATGCAGTCCTAAAAATGGTTCAAAAATCTGGTTCATTTCGCCAGGAGCTTCAAATTGCTTGGTGGTATCCCCTGTCAAAATCTCTTGCAGCGCTTGGGGATCTCTAACGAACACTAAAGGGTCAAATTTTGCGCCCACTCGAATGCTGAAGATGTCGCCATAGCGTTTGGCGCAGTCTTCCATAAACGACATAGGGCTAAAGACCCATTGGAGCGTTTGTACAATTGTTGGGGTTTTAGGGCCTTCTACTTGTTTCATTGTATCGGTTTGCTTCTGAAAATATTTCTTCTCACTTAACCTAAGTTAAACCATTTAATTTTTCTTGGCATTGCATTCGATATTGTTATCTTCGTTTTACATACAACTGATAATTTTCGACAACCTAATAGTTGTAAAATTTTTGTTAAATTAATTCCGCACGTACTGTCTCCTCATACACTTTAAGGAACTCAGCATGACTGCAACGACCCCAAAAGCAACCTCAATTCCCGATTTTTGCGAAGGTATTCAATATTTTGGCGAAGCGCTACCGCATTTCGAGACGTATGGTGCTAATCCCGCGATCGCAGAAGGCAGCGTTGCCATTTCCGATCCTGCCGACCCAGCCGCAGTGTACCAAACTTTACTGCTAGCTGATGCTCTCCGTTATCTTACTTTGCAAATCACTGGGAGTAAAGCTTCGGGACACCCAGGCGGTTTTGCCAGTTCTGCGGAAGCTCATGCGGCTTTAATTTTGCTGGGTTACAAGAATATTATCACGGAAGTGGGACATCACGCGCCGGGATTTTACAGTTCCATGTTCCTCGATCGCTCTTTGGAGGACATGGGTATTTCTACTGTACAGCAGTTGCGCGATCGCTTCCGCGAAAAGCACGGTCTTTTGGGCCACCTTTCCGGCTACATTCCCGGTATTCTCGCACCTGCTGGCCCCCTCGGTCAAGGTCAGCACTTTGCAATGGCAGCTGCTTTATTGCACAAAGACAAACTTTTCCCCTTCACAATGGGTGATGGCGGGATGGGCGAACCTTATCCGATGAGCAGTATGGCACATTTCCACACCGCTTATCCCAGTGCAACTAACTTTTTGCCAGTGTTAATTTGGAATGGTTACAGTCAGGAACATCATAGCATGGTTTCCACCAAAACCAATGAGGAAATGATTGCTTATTGGAAAGGAAACGGTTTTGCAGAAGTCATCTTAGTGAATGCCAAAGATTTCGATGACAAAAACCAACCAGGCGATTATGTTGATAGCACCGCTTTCTCTTTTGAACAGCGTCTTGCTTTCACGAAAGCAATTTTAGCGGGTGTGGATAAAGCAGCAAAATCTGCACTTGGCGGCAAACTCACTGCTTTTATCATCAAACAATTGAAAGGGGCGGGAGTTCACGCACGGGGAGCAAAATCGCACAATCTTTATCCCAAAGATACATTAGATGCGCCGCATATTTCCGAAGCGTTGAAAGGTCGTGCTTTATCTGCGGAAGCTTGGCAATTGGTACGGACAAATTGCGAACGCGCAGGTGGTGGTCCTGCTGCGAAAACTGCGGTAACGGAGTTTGAATTACCGTTATCAGAATTAGGTGAATTGCCGTTAGAAGAATATGCGGTTGGTGGAGATCCGAAGGTTTCAACAACAGCAATGGGGCGATTAGTGGGGAAAGTGGGAGAATGCGATCGCACTTTCTTAGTTACCAACGCCGACGGTAACGAAGCATCTGGAATTGCCAATATCAACCAGGCATTAAAGATTATTCACCCCACCACCGATGACCTTTACAATCAATCACCAAACGGACAAGTTTACGAACCTTTGAGTGAAGATGCTTGTGCGGGATTGGCAGTTGGTTTATCTTTGATGGGTGCCAGAAGTTTGTGGTGTTCCTACGAATCTTTTGCCATCAACGGATTACCAATTTGGCAAACAGTCACCCAAGCAATGGCAGAATTGCGCCGTCCCACTCCTGCCACTATTACTTTATATACAGCAGGCGCTTTAGAGCAAGGTCGCAACGGTTGGACGCACCAACGCCCGGAAGTGGAAGCATACTTTGCCGCGATGATGCGAAACGGCAATGTCTTCCCATTATTCCCACCCGATGCTAACAGCATCCAAGTTTGTTATGAGTGGGCATTGACAACTAAAAATAAGGGAATTGTGATTACTGCCAGTAAATCTCCATTGCCAATTCGTACCACATTTGCACAAACTCGTCAAGGGTTAAAAGATGGTGCGATCGTATTGCAAGAAATCGAACCAGCCCAAACAAATCTCAACCAAGGTGCGAGTAAAAAAGTCGTGTTTGCAGTAGTTGGCGATATGACCCTAATGCCAGTATTTGAAGCAGCAGCTTTCTTAGAAGGTGAAGGTATCGGCGTGAAGATCGTTTCTGTTATCAATCCTCGCCGTTTGTATCGTCCGCACGATGTTGCTTGGGATACTTGTTCTCAACCCGATGGTGACTTTTTGAGTGATGCCAAATTCGCCGAAATCTTTGGTGGTGATGCGTTAATTGGTGTCACTGGTGGCGCGAGTGGAATGTTAGAACCTGTGATGTTGAGAAGTAACGCCAAACGCGATACTTTCGCATGGAAACGTGGGGAAACAACTGCTTCTGCTGGTGAGTTAATGGCGTTTAATGGATTGACTGCGGAGGCGTTGACGAAACGTGCGATCGAGTTAGTGCATTAAGGTTGAGGTGATGCCCCTGCCTGGGTTATACTAGGTAGGGGCTGACAATTATCAAAAAAGGAGATAAAATTTAGTTGGAAATATTTGATTTAATCTTCCTGGATAGTATTGTTGAAAAACTCGATCGCAAACACAATGTCCAAGAGCAAGAGGTAAGAGAAATTTTTAACAACTCTCCAGCTATCCGATTTGTTGAAAAGGGAACCCGCCAAAATGAAAATGTTTATGCTGCATCTGGTCAAACTGATTCGGGACGTTACTTAATTGTTTACTTTATCTATAAGCAAGATAAAAACGCCTTGATATTATCTGCGAGGGACATGGATAATGCCGAACGAAGAAGATACCGAAATAACTAGAAGCTCGATTTCCAATGCTACATCTTATGAGGAAATAGGAGAATTTTGGGATGAGCATAGTCTGGATGAGTATTGGGAACAAACTTATCCGGTTGAATTTACAATTAATCTTGGCCCTAAATCGAAGGTAACATATTACGGCATTGATAAAACTTTATCAGAAAAAATCCATGCGGTTGCCGAACGTCAAGGTATGTCTCCTGAAAATCTTTTGAATTTGTGGGTGGAGGAGAAATTGCAAGAGGAGATGGTTTGAAGATTTGATAAAAACTGCGATCGAGCCAGTCAATTTATATGCAAACGGAGCCAACAATGGAAACTAACGACCAAATTAAATTTAGTTTAGAAGTTTCACCAGAATTTTACACGACTCTACAGAATTTATCCAGTGAAACTCATGTCAGCGAAAGCGATGTACTTCGCAAGGCACTAGCTTTATTAAAAATAGCTGTAGAAGCAGAAAAGCGCGGTCAAAAAATCGGGATTGTAGAAAAAGACCAGCCTGTTATTAGCAAAATTGTTGGTCTGATTGAGGAATAATCAAATTATGACAAATGCCGAAAATACACCGATTGAAAACGAATTAGATATCGGCGTACAAAGTCAATATGTCAATCCTCTTGGTTCGGCAAATCTCACCAGATTAGATATTCAACAAGCAACGGCCAAAACGCCTCAACAAGCAGAGTTTGACAGACAACAAGAAGCAGTTGAGAGAGAATAGCAAAGACAGCGAGAAATAGCTAAAGAAGAATTTCAGCGACAGCAGGAATCCGCCGATCGCAGTCTTCAGAGACGGAAAGATTTTTTGCTTTTCCTTTTAGCGATCGCGCTGATACTTATGATTACTGGATATGCAATTGCTATTCTGCAAAATCCGAATCACTCGCCAGAAGAAGATAAGTTTGCTACATCAATTTTAATTGCGATAACTACTGGAGTCATCGGTTTTGTAACTGGCAGAACTGTGATAGTTAAGTAAAATTATCATCTACTAGCAGCGAGCGAGTTAGTGCATTAAGTTTGAGATGATGCCCCGAACTGGGTTATACTAGGTAGGGGTTGACATTAAGGTCGAGTCATAAAGTGTGATATACTTGTAATTATTACCCTTCAAGGTAAGTTGCCGCCATGTATAATGCTTTGGATATAGCTAAATACTTAATTACACTTGCTTCTCCTGAAGAAGAGGATTTAATTACTAATCTGAAACTTCAGAAGTTGCTCTACTATGCTCAGGGTTTCCATTTGGCTCTATTTGAAAAGCCCCTATTTAGTGAAAAAATTGAAGCTTGGCAATATGGGCCTGTTGTGCCAGAAGTTTACCGTTTATACAAGCAATATGAGCCAAATCCTCTGCCACAACCTGACGATTTTAATGTAGATGAATACGATGAAAAAACACAAGAGTTACTTAATGAAGTGTATGAAGTGTATGGACAATACACCGCACCAACATTAATGCGTTTTACTCATCAAGAACTACCTTGGAAGAAAACTCCTCTAAATGAAGAGATATCATTAGATTTGATGAAGGCATATTTTGACACTCAACTTGTCAAATAATTATGGCAAAGATGAAGGGTAAAGAACCTAGAAAAGGAAAGCGCATTGCTCCACCTCCGCCTTTGCCAAGTACCCCAAATTACGATCTAGAACCTCCGGTTTTCTGTTTTCGATATCTTGACAAAAGTCACGGTTTAGATAGCTGTGATAAAGATGAAAAAGCAGCATTGGTATCTACCTTATATAAACTCAGTCAGTTATCTTGGAGAGAACTTCGCCTTGCACCTCGTCATGGAGTTGGGTATGAAATAATTAACCGCAATAGTTTCCTTGTTCCTATTCCGAAACATATTACAGAAGATGTTGATTTGATCGCGTTTCGATTTAGTGGTTTAAAACCAATGGTAGGTTATAGGAATGAAGCAATTTTTCATATTGTATGGTTAGATAGGTCTTTTGAAGTGTACGATCATGGTAATTAAGGAGAGGGATGTCTGCTGAAAATCTTTTGAATTTGTGGGTGGAGGAGAAATTGCAGGAGGAATAACAGATAAAAGTGCGATCGATTATAATAAAATTATCCTCATAGTTCACAATAATAAAGAATAAAACTCTTACTAACCGTAATCAAGCAAAAAAGGAAGAAAAAAATGAGATTTATCAGTCCCAAGGTCGATTATGCCTTTAAAAAAATCTTCGGTTCCTCACAAAGCCAAGAGATCTTAATCAGCTTTCTCAATGCCATTATTTATGAAGGAGAGAAAGTTATTCAATCCTTAACTATTGTCAACCCCTATAATCCCGGTCAAGTTCTCAGCTTAAAAGAAACTTATTTAGATGTAAAAGCCATTTTAGCTGATGGCTCAATTGTCCTGATAGAAATGCAAATAGCGCGAGTGAGTGCTTTCAGCAAAAGGGTGATTTATAACGTGGGGAAAGCTTATACAAATCAATTAGGAATTGGCGAAAACTATTTTAGTCTTACCCCAGTAATTGGGGTGACGATCGTCGATTTTATTCTATTTAACCAAACTCCTGATGTAATTACTCAATTTGTGTTTCAGGAGAAGACAAAAAAATTTGCCTATCCCGATCCTGAATTGCAGCTAATATTTATAGAATTGCCGAAATTCAAGAAAGATTTATCGGAGTTAACGAGTTTAAGCGATCGATGGATTTATTTTATTAAAGAAGCAGTCACTTTGGATGAAATACCAGATAGATTAGGAGAAGTTAGCGAGATAGAACTAGCGTTAAATATTGCCAACCAAGCGAACATGACAGTAGAAGAATTAGAATTAGTAGAGCGGCGAGCTATGATTCTACAAGATGAGAGAGGACGACTGACTTATGCTATGGAAGAAGGCAGAGAAGAAGGTAGAGAAGAAGGGCGCGTCACGGAAGCGATCGCTCTAGTTATGCGTTTACTGAAAAAGCGTTTTGGAGAAATTTCAGGGGTAATAACCAGCCAAATTGAAAACTTATCTATTCAAAATTTGGAAACATTAGCAGAAGATTTATTAGATTTTAACAGTTTTTCAGATTTGGAAAGATGGTTGGAGCAGCGTATTTAGTGCTGATGGATTGACTGGGAAAGTGTTGAGGAAAAGTGCGTGCGATCGAGTTAGTGCATTAAGGTTTGCCCCGATCTGGGTTATACTAGGTAGGGGATGACAATCATCAAAAAAAGAGATAAAATTTAGTTGGAAATATTTGATTTAATCTTCCTGGATGAAATTCTGGAAAAACTCGATCGCAAGCATAATGTCCAAGAGCAAGAGGTAAGAGAAGTTTTTAACAATTCTCCAGCTATTTGAAAGGAATAAATTTTAGAAGAGAGTTATGGACGCTGAAGAATTACTCAAAAAGTACGCTACTGGGGAGCGAAATTTTCCTGGAATCAGACTCAGGGGTATTTTTCTGGATAATGCCGATCTCAGGGAAATCAACTTGAGTGGAGCTGACTTGAGTGGATCTGACCTGTGCGGAACCAAGCTCAATCGAGCAAACTTGAGTGGAGCTAATTTGAGTGGGGCTGTTTTGTGCGGTGCGCGGTTGGAGGAAACTAATTTGAGTGGAGCCAATCTGCGTGGAGTCAATCTTGGGGACAGCAGAATCATTAATGCCAATTTGACCAAGGCTAATCTAGATGGGGCTTTCTTTGTTGGAGAAACTGTTGTTCAAGGATCTAACTTCGACGGAGCCTCCCTCAGAGGTGTTCACCTAGAAACGATCGATATTGTTCGGACTACTTTTAGAGACGCAATTCTGGATGGCTCTGTTATCAATGGAGATACTGCGTTAGAGGATTTGGATCTGACTGGAGCCAGTTGTAAAGGTTCTAATCTAGTTGAACTTGGTTGCGCGTTAGGAGGCATCATTATTTTGCCAGACGGACAGCAGATCGATGTGCTAATCTGAAAAAACATCGAAAGAACATTCCCTTGAAAATTTTATGGAAACATTTGGTGCTTGGGAAGACGATCGCACAGATGAGGAAATCATCAAAGATATCTATGACAGCCGTAGTTTTTCCAACTCAGAACATAGCCTGTGACTTATTTACTCGATACTGATACTTGAAAAAATGTAAAACTATATGGAAAATATCTATGACATATGACAGAAGACACTGAGTTTGAGCTAAAAAACCGCGAAAAAGATAAAGAACTAAAACGAAAGCAAAAGCGGATCTCCTTCTGGGTGAAGGATATTACTGTATTTATAGTCGCTTTAGTCATAATTTTGATAATTGACTTTTACTCATTCACAATTTTTCAAAAAGGTAGCGCTTCTGAGGGAGAAATGAGATTTGCAATAGCCGCTCTTTCTTCTACTGTTATCGGTCTTCTTAGCTACATGGTTGGTAGAGCTAGCAAGTAGGAATAAGCTGAGGAAATGGTTGGGGTAGGGGAGTGCGATCGCTCTCTTCAATCTTACAATCAATCATTGTACGCGATCGCTATTCGCAAGCAACTTAACTTCCAAACGTTAATTCAGCGCCGTGCAATTTTTTGCACCATTGACAGGGAATGTCCTTCATAATCCGCATCCTCAAGTCGCGCAATGTCTGTCGTATTATAGGGATCTACCACTGTCGTACCGCTGGTGATTTAAGTTATTAAGTATTTTTTCTGATACACATAAATTCATTTCAATGTCAAGATATTATAGAGAAAAAATCTCTAATTGAGAAATTTTAGGAGAATAGCTCTGATGCTTGCATTATCGGGATACCAAATTACAGAAGAGATTGCTTCAGGCGTCAGAACTGCAATTTTTCGAGGACACAACGAGCAAGGAAACTCATCAGTAATCATTAAAGTCCTTAAATCAGAGTATCCCACTGTTGAAGAAATTACCCGCTTAAAACAAGAATATAAAATTACGCACGATCTTCAATGTGAAGGCATCGTTAGAGCGACAAATTTTCAAAAATATCTTCATAGCTTCGCTTTAATTTTAGAAGATTTTGGCGGTCAATCCTTGCAACAACTAATTTCTGCTAGACGACTCTCGCTAACCGAATTTTTAAATATAGCGATCGCACTAACACGCACCTTGGGCGAACTGCATAAACTTTCGGTAATTCATAAAGATATTAAACCTTCCAATATTCTTATAAATTCCTTCAGAAACGAAGTCAAAATTACAGATTTTAGCATTGCCACGCGCCTAGATCGAGAAAACAAAATCATCAACAATCCCAACTTGCTAGAAGGCACTCTTGCCTATATGTCGCCAGAACAAACTGGTCGGATGAATCGTTCTTTAGACTATCGTACAGACTTCTATTCTCTAGGCATCACATTTTATGAAATATTAACGGGTCAATTACCCTTTACAACCACAGACCCCCTAGAATTAGTTTACTCCCATATTGCTATTAAACCCGTCCCGCCTCATCAATTAAATCCAGAAATCCCAACGGCTGTTTCAGAAATAACCATGAAGTTATTAGCCAAAACTGCTGAAGAGCGATATCAAAGTGCTGAAGGACTAAAATTTGACCTAGAAAACTGCCTGGAACAATTACAAAAAATGGGGAAAATAGAAAACTTTACCCCCGGTCAACGAGATCGAAAATTTTCTGCAAGAATAATTAGGTACTTTAAAATTTGATGATTCTAAAGTAAGTTATAAGTTTTTGCACGATCGCGTATTGAGTCGGAAACTGAAGCGATCGACCTCGATTTTATTAAACAAGATTAAGGAATATGGAAAATTGCCAGAAGTGGAATGCTATGCCGGACAAATAAATCAGGTATTTATGAATATTCTTTCTAATGCGATTGATGCTTTGGAACAACAATCAAAAAGTAACTCTCAGCAGGCAGGATTTACACCGAGTATTTGTATTCGCACGCAAGTTGTCAGTGGCGATCGCGTTGCTATCCATATTATAGATAACGGATCGGGGATACCTCCTCATGTCCGTGCTAGATTATTTGAGCCTTTCTTTACTACCAAACCCATCGGTAGCGGTACGGGTTTGGGGTTGGCGATTAGCTACCAAATTGTGGTAGAAAAACATGGCGGACAATTGAAATGCTTTTCTGAAGTTGGTCAAGGAACTGAGTTCGTCATTAAAATTCCCATTACTCCCTTCCCGCCATGTCGAATCACAAAGTAGAAGGGTTATTGCCCACTTTTAGCGATCTTGGTTGGGGTAGTTGATAGCTAATTGAACAGCCCTTTGCCAGATAAACTGATTTCTATAGTTCATCAGAAAAGGTTTGAAGGCTAGAAGTTGGAAGTCACAAAAATTATCTGCTGGTATGCTTTAAGCTGCCAATAAAAATATTCGGCTCAACAAATTTATTTGGTTCCTGGTTATCAGTATACCATACGTAAAATTACGTAAGTAATAAAAGCCCGAAATATTTACAGAAAGATAAACGATCGCCTTTAAGTTTCGTTCTATTTTTTCATAATTTAATACTTAAGATAGAGGCAACACTTTATTGATGAGTTTACATTAATTCAAATTCTTGGCAAGCGTCGCAAGGAGCTAAAAGTGTCAACTCCCCCCAGAGTGTTTCTCACAGGTTCGCCGGACAGCGACAGCATTCTACTACTAGCAGGTAACGACATTATTTTCAGTCTGGAAGGGGATGACATAATAGAGGGCAACCCAGCTTCAAATATCTTCAACGGCAACATTGGTAAAGACACAGTTCGCGGGAACGATGGGGACGACCTTGTACGCGGCGGTAAAAACGATGACCTCCTCTTTGGCGACAGCGGAAACGACACCATTTATGGCGACTTGGGGAACGATACGGCATTTGGTGGAAATGGGGATGACTTGCTATTTGGAGATCGAGGTGCGGAAGCTAACTTCAGTGGTAATGGCAATGATTTTTTAGATGGATCTGCGGGTAACGACTCACTGCTTGGTTTGGATGGCAACGATATTTTAGAAGGTAACATTGGCGACGACTTTCTCGACGGCAACCAAGGCGATGATACTGTCAAAGGTGGCGAGGGCAACGATATTGTACGGGGAGGTAAAGATCGCGACCTTCTATTTGGAGAACAAGGTAACGACACTCTCTATGGCGACTTAGGTGCAGATACAGTCAACGGCGGTCAAGGAAAGGATATTTTTGTCATTGGCAGACGGGCTCTTCCGTACTTGGTGTGATAAGTTATTCTAATCAGAGAAGCTGGCTAATAAACGAGCGCGTAACATTTGAAAGTCTT
>NZ_JACJUP010000880.1:0-3112 GCF_014748295.1 Planktothrix sp. FACHB-1355
TGGGGGAGTGGGGGAAGTCAAAAGTCAAAAGTCAAAATTCCTCCCTTTTCCCTTTTCCCTTTTGCCTGGCCCCTAACCCCGACGCCCGACGCCTTTGTCTCTAACCTCTTGTCTCTAGTTTCTCCTTTGAAGTTCCTCTTTGCCAGGAGCCGAGGCCCCTATGCCCCAATACCCTACACCCCTGGTAAAATAGTCAGTCTGACATATGTAAAGGCGTTCTTGCAAATGCGTATCTCTCTGAACTGGCTGCGGGAACTGGTTGATTTCACGATGACCCCAGAAGAGTTGGCCCATACGCTGACAATGGCTGGGTTTGAAGTAGAAGATATCGAAGATCGGCGCACTTGGGCTGATGGGGTGGTTGTCGGAAAAGTGCTGAGCTGTCAACCCCACCCCAACGCCGATAAGCTCAGAGTTTGCGAAGTCGATATCGGCGCTGCTGCACCTCTGAATATTGTCTGCGGAGCCGCCAATGTCCGCGCTTCTTTGTATGTAGCTGTAGCTACTCCTGGCACTTATCTGCCCAACATCGACCTGAAAATTCGGCCTACGAAACTGCGGGGTGTTCGCTCGGAGGGGATGATCTGCTCCCTCTCCGAGCTCGGTCTGGCAAAAGAATCTTCTGGCATTCATAGTTTTGACGATGAAGATAACCTGGAACTGGGCAGCGACGTTCGGCCTCTGCTGGGTTTGGATGATGCAATCTTAGATATCACAGCAACTGCTAATAGAGCTGATGCTTTGAGTATGGTAGGCATAGCGCGGGAGGTGGCGGCGCTCGCTGGGGCAACTCTAAAATTACCAGAAGCTCAAGAGGTGTCGATCGCAGCTAAAGGCACTGGCCTGATGCTGAAAGTTGAGGAGCCTCAAGCTTGTCCTGCTTACATAGGAACAGTAATCGAACAAGTTAAAATTGGCCCTTCTCCACAATGGCTGCAAAGACGTTTGCAATTATCTGGTGTGAGACCTATTAACAATGTAGTCGATATAACTAACTACATACTATTAGAATGGGGTCAACCGCTGCACGCTTTCGATCGCGATCGTTTACAAGTTGTTGCAGGTAAAAATTCGCTCGCGATTGGCGTCCGCTTCGCTCAACAAGGTGAATCCCTCAAAACTTTGGATGGGCAGACGCGCACGCTACAACCCCAAACGCTCCTCATTACAGCTAACGATAAGCCTGTCGCCCTCGCAGGGGTTATGGGCGGTGAAGAAACCGAAGTCCACGAAGGCACTCAAAATATACTTCTGGAAGCTGCCCTATTCGATATGATGGCGATTCGCCGTTCTGGGCGCAGTCAAGGTTTGCGGACTGAAGCTTCGGCCCGTTATGAAAGGGGCGTCAATCAGGCAGAATTAGAAATTGCCTGTCGTCGCGCTATCGGGATGATCGCAGAATTGGCAGGCGGTTTACCTGTAGTTCGAGAAATAGCGGACGCCAGACCGAATCAGTCTGCTTGGACGCGATCGATCGAACTGCGTCTGGAACGGGTAAACCAGATTTTAGGGCCGATCGATTTGGGAGAAGATGTTGGGGAACTGCAAGCGCCGGATATCGAACGCATCCTGACAGCACTCGGTTGTCAAGTCACTCCCGCTGCTGCTGAGAAAGTCTGGACGGTAACCGTACCCCCCTATCGCTATCGCGATTTAGAGCGGGAAATCGATTTAATTGAAGAAATTGCCCGTTTGTACGGTTACGACAACTTCTGCGATGATTTGCCCGCAGAGACAGAAGCCGGCTATATTTCCGTTGACCAGCAACTAACTCGGAAGCTGCGAGAAGCTTTGCGGGCAGCGGGATTGACGGAATTAGTGCATTACTCTGTGGTCAAACCGGAAGCAGATACAAAAATTATCATTCGCAATCCCATGTTCTCTGAATATTCGGCTTTGCGAAAAGATCTCATATCGGGACTGATCGATGCCTTTCAATACAATCTCGAACAGAAAAATGGCCCCCTGAACGGGTTTGAAATCGGTCGCATCTTCTGGCAAGAAGAAGATGGATTGATGGAAGCAGACTCGGTAGCCGGTATCATTGGTGGCGATCCCACTCTCGGTAAGTGGACTCGTTCCGGTCGCGAAGAACCGATGAGTTGGTATGAGGCAAAGGGTGTGCTGGACAATGTGTTTCAGCGATTGGGTTTGAAGGTAGAGTATCAACCAGACCGACGCGATGAGCGTTTGCATCCGGGACGTACTGCTTCTTTGTGGTTGCAGGGCGATCGTTTGGGCACTTTTGGCCAACTCCATCCCCAGTTGCGGAAAGAACGGGATTTGCCAGATGCAGTCTACGTTTTTGATTTGGATTTGGATGTGTTGTTGGATTATTTGGATCGGGATGAAAACTTTATTCCCACGTTTCATCCTTATTCTTCTTTCCCCGCATCCGATCGCGATATCGCTTTCTTCGCACCATCACAAGTGTATGTTGCCGAAATAGAAAGGGAAATGACTAAAGTTGCTGGGGATTTGTTGGAGTCGGTGGAATTGTTTGATGAATATAAGGGTGAAAATGTGCCGCCGGGACAACGCAGTTTGGCATTTCGCTTAATTTATCGAGCGAGCGATCGCACTCTCACCGATGAAGATGTCGAATCCGTTCACGGAAAAGTTCGCGAAGCCCTACGCGACAAGTTCAACGTCACTCTCAGAAGTTAATTAATTTTAGATTTTAGATTGTATACTCAATCCAAAATCTAAAATCTAAAATCCAAAATCCAAAATCCAAAATCGAGCCATGCCAAAGTACGTGCTGTGGGGAAGTTATTGCGAAGATGTTCTGGAAAAACGGGCACCTTATCGCCAAGCTCATTTAGATGGACTCGCCGCCCAAAAAGAATCTGGTGTTTTGGTTACTATTGGCCCTACCAAAGATTTGAGCAAAGTTTTCGGTATCTACGAAGCACCAGATGAAGCTACTGTACGTCAGTTGATTGAAGCCGATCCCTATTGGCAAAACGGTATTTGGACAGAATACGAAGTCCGCGAGTGGATTCAAGCAATTTGAATACACTTACTTCTTGAAAAAGCCCAAGAGAACTCCAACCCCTAGCCCCCTCCCGCAACAGAGAGGGGGCATTTTGACACTCAGCGCCCTAAAAGT
>NZ_JACJUP010000881.1:0-3033 GCF_014748295.1 Planktothrix sp. FACHB-1355
GATTCCCCGATCTATCGACTCTAAATGCTCATGCTTCTGATGCTGTTTTTCAGGCCATTCAACAAGTTAGCTCTGGTGAAGCCAAAGTTACTTCTCTCGCTATAACCGCTGAAAAAGGAGTAGGAAAAACGCACCTTTTAAGTCGAATTCGTCACTATTTACAAGCTCATGGTAGCGCTTTATTTATCTACGCTGGGGCTAATCGTTTTACTCACTCAGATCTGCTAAAATACCAGTTTTTACAAATTTTGTCAGATAGCCTCAACCAGGTTGGTAGCCAAGGAGTAAAGCAGTGGCAAGAACTAGCTACGGCCATGTTAAATATAGCCACAGAAAAGCAAAATTCTCCTAAAGACTTGATTGAAAAAAAGTTTTCCTATGCGTTAGCTAAAAACAAAAATTTAATAGATCACTTAACCGCGTCAATTATCAAAAATCATCCTAATAGTGACCCGGATATTATTCGGGCTATTTTATGGACACTTTCAGAATCTAATGCCTCTTACGCGATTAAATGGTTATCTGGCAATGATTTATCAGAAGCAAAAGCTGCTGAATTAGGACTACCCAACATTGATAAAGAACAACGAGAAGCCAACGCATTTGAAAGCGTACTACAAATTTTAACTTTGTTGAGTGACTACAAACCAGTAGTTATTTGTTTTGATGAACTAGAAATAGTTAACCTTGATGAAGGGAGTTTTCACAAACCTGAAGCTGTTGCTGGATTAGTTAAAAATATTTTTGACAGTCTTAATCTATTGAGTACCAGTAAAGGCGTTGTTATTTTAACAGTAATGATGCCAGATACGTGGAAATTAAAAATTAAAAAACTTTCAGGCGGCATACCAGATCGCCTTTCATCTGCGGCAACAGAATCAATTGAGTTAAGACCTATGGATGGGGACTCAATTGTTCAGCTAGTTACTCTATGGCTTAAAGACTTTTATAGGTCAAAAAATTTAGTTCCTCATCATCCCCTCTATCCATTTACAGAAAACCAACTTAGACAACAAGTTAAAGAAAAACCGCCAGTACGTAAAGTTTTGCAATGGTGTGCAACGAATTTTCAAGTTAGTAGTACATCTTCTTCAGATAATGGCTTTAAGCAACCAGATACACCACCTCACCCTGTTGAAGTTGCTTTTAGTAAAGAAATGACAGTAATTGAACAGTCTATAGACACCTTAATGGAAGATAAAGCGACACTTGCTGATGCTCTGAGGTGGGGATTTCAAAGCCTGATTAAACTTGGAGAAACGATAGAAGAAGCAAAAGTTTACCGACTTGAAGAGATTGAACCAAAAAAAGAAAATAGTGGTTACATTGACTTCAAAATTTTAGTTAAGCAAAACGCCAAAGCAATCAAAATAGGAGTGGCTGTACTTCAGCAATCTAGTACCCATAGTGTGTTAGCTGGATTAAGGCGGCTAATTGCATTCAAAACATTTGGAATACATCGTAGTTGCTTAGTTCGTGCTAAAGAAATTAACCCAGGAGCAACTCAAGCTCAAGAGTGTTTAAATAAACTTATATCTTCCAAGCGAGGGGAATGGGTTCCACTGAAAGTAAATCCGATAAAACCGCTTTTAGCTATTCGATCTGTATACCTTGGTCAAGTAGATCACGGGTTGACAGAAAAGGAAATTTTAGAGTTTATTGCCCAGAGAAAGCTAGTTATTAACAATTATATCATTCGGAAAATTATCAGTGAGCCGACAGGTAAGATACCTAACATAATCGATCTCGATAAATCTGAAGAGGTCATTATTGAATCTCCAGACCCAATTGCTACAGAAAAAGATGCTAATGAAAAGCAAGGAAAACTAATTACTTCGGATTTGTCATGGATAGATAATATTACTAAACTGGGTAATCGAAGTAAAGAACTGGATGAAGGAAAGAGCAATTATCAAGCAGGAACAGATTTTGAAAATATTGTACGCCGTAGCCTTGAATTTATAGGTTTTACGATTAATGAATCTTACAAAGGTGGCGCAGGCGGTTTGGATTTATTTTGCTCAAAGCCATATCCTTTAGCTGGAGAGTGTAAAGCTGGTAGAAGTATTCCCGATCGCACAGTTGAAGAGTTGGACAGAATTGGTAAAAGGCACTTAAAAGAGAACTATATGACCGCTGTCAGGTTGATTATTGGCCCTGGTGAGCCAACTAAAAATCTTCGAGAATCAGCTGAAGTCTCAAAAGTTAGCATAATCAAACCTATGACTCTACAAAAGCTAGTTGAACTACAAGCAAAATATCCAGGCTCAGTTAATCTAATTGAACTAAAACCATATTTAGAAGCGGGTCAAATTGATAGCAAAATTCATGAATATATAGAAAAAGTTTTGAAAGATATTAGACTGAGATCGCATATCGTTGAAGCAGTAAAACAACTGGGTGAAGCTGGAAGCGGACATTTAACAGCCGAAGTTCGTGTCCAATATAATGCCGTGTTTAAGGAAAAGGAACAAACCTTTAAACCAGAGGATTTACGATTGGTTCACGAATTACTCCTAGAACTTTCCTCGCCTTTAACAGGTTACTTAGGACGGAAAAAAGGTAGTGATTGGCAGAGCGATCGCTTTTGCTTTCTCCGCGATTTGCCAATAGAATAAACCGCTTGAATATGCCAAACTTAATTGTTATAGCAGGGCCAAATGGTGCGGGGAAATCGACAGTTGCCCCTATCTTATTACAAGAAACGCTTGGAGTAAATGAATTTGTCAACGCGGATGCGATCGCGCAAGGATTATCGGCATTTGCTCCAGAAGCAGTGGCATTTCAAGCTGGAAGAATTATGCTAGAACGATTACAACAACTAGCCAATCAAAGAGCAAATTTTGCCTTTGAAACTACTCTAGCTAGTCGAACTTTTGCTCCTTGGATTGCTAACTTACGCCAAGCAGGTTATGTATTTTACCTCCTTTTCCTTTGGTTACCTAGCCCAGAGGTTGCGATCGCTCGCGTCCAACAAAGAGTTCGCGAAGGCGGTCATAATGTCCCGGAAGAAACTATACGAAGGCGGTATAA
>NZ_JACJUP010000882.1:0-3072 GCF_014748295.1 Planktothrix sp. FACHB-1355
ATAAGGTGGGCAATGCCCACCCTACTTTTATCTTTCGATGATGCCACCACCTAGCAGAATATCGCCGTCGTACCAAACTGCGGCTTGTCCGGGGGTGATGCTGAACTGCGGTTCGTCAAACACCAGCTTAACTCTTGTGGGATGGGCATCTTGCCCGTCCTCCCACAAAGGAATTACCGTAACTGGTACGGCGGGCGATCGATATCGAATCTGCACTTCGGCGCGGATGGGTGCAGAGGGTGGCGCGATCGACACCCAGTTTACCCTTTGCACGGTACATTCTGTTCGATCGGCACAATTGCGATCGCCCACAATCACCCGATTGTTTACCGCATCCAATCCGATCACGTACAGCGGTTCCGCCGCCGCAATACCCAATCCTTTCCGCTGACCGATCGTGTAGTGATGGATACCATCGTGGTGACCCAGCACCTTGCCAGAGCGATCGACAATATCGCCTTTTTTCGGAGCGATGTACTTATCCAGAAACGCCCGCATCGAACCATTGCTTTCCACCAAGCACAAATCCATACTTTCCGGCTTATCGGCAGTCTTCAAGCCAAATTCTGCCGCAATTTGCCGCGTTTCGGTCTTGTGCTTTTCTCCCAGGGGAAATACCGAGCCAGCCAGCAATTCCTGCGACAAATCGTACAAAAAGTACGTCTGATCCTTATTCAGGTCAACAGCTCGCCGCAATTGGTAGCGATCGGTTTGGGCATTGTAACTAATCCGGGCGTAGTGACCCGTGGCAATTTTGTCAATACCGAGATTTGACCGTGCATATTGCAACATCGGGCCAAACTTCACCGCCTTATTGCACTGGGAACAAGGCAACGGGGTGATTCCGTCGCTATAACCCGCTACCAGATAGTCCACAATATTGGCCTGGAAGACATCGCGGCTATCGACAATGTGATGGGGAATACCGAGCTGTTCGCAAATTCTAGCCGCATCGACCATCCCTTCAGAGCAGCACTGACCCTTCCCCTTCATCAGCCAAAGGGTCAAGCCTTCCACTTGATATCCCTGATGATGAAGGATCGCTGCTGCAACTGAACTATCAACGCCACCGGAGAGGCCAACGACTACTTTGTTCATGGAACCAAAAATGACTCAAATCTTGCAGGAAGCAACTACTGTTACCTCTAAGTTAACACTCGCGCAACTGTGGTGCGATCGCTCCCAGCAGCTATTCAAGATCGCAGAGAATAGAGTTGTATGTGTTAATAGGCTATAAAATTGCCCGTCCGAGTGCTTAAATAACAAAAAGGATAGAAATTTGCTATGAAGCTAAACCCACGCGATCGAAATCGGCATTTGCATAAAGCGAGACTATTAAATACGGCAGTCGTTACACCCCTAGCACCACTGCTAATTAGCGGTATCGCTCTAGCGCTCGCTCCTCAAACAATGGCTGGAGCAGAAGCGATTCCCAACGATATATTAGTTGCACAACGACTTTTGCAAACACCAGCACCACCGCCACCCACTTTGCAACAAAATAACTCCCCAGAAGTACTGGCTCAGAGGAGGAACAGCAGCAGGAACAGGAATAGGAACAGAAACAGAAACAGGAACAGTAACAGTAACAGTAACAGGAACAGGAGAGTTCAATGTGAAACCAGGCAGTGCGATTATCAAAGCTATGTAGTTTATATACCTAGATATAACGATAGCCTCCTACAACAGGTTCAGAGCTTTGTCCCCGACGCCACGAAGATGCACTATGGCAGAAAAGATGTCATTCAAGTGGGAGCCTACAGCGAACAGTGGGAAGCAGAAGAAACCCGCGCCTACCTGCGAGAACAGGGCTTTTCTGCTGAATTAGGCAGCATTCTTACTAGGCGAACATCTCAATTTTCTGTGATCGTAAGTAACCCAGGTCTTTTAGATATAGTTCAAGAAGAAGCATCCAACGCAACTTTCGGATGGGATAAAAGAAGCGAACAAACAGTGATTGTTGCAGGCCAATATTCAAGTGCTGCTAGGGCGCAAGAGCTTGTTAACGAGCTGCGAGAAAGGGGCATATTGGCGGAAATTGTCGGCGATGTGAGCGTTCTGGATACTACTCAATTTTCCAATGATGCTTCTACTATTGAAGTAATTGGAGATATTTACCAGAATCAAAGTCGCACGCAGTTAGTGGCAAATAATAATCAAACCCGTTCTAATTCATTGACAAGGAATTACTATGGGGTAATGATTTCATGCAGTGAAGCAGAATTAAATTTAATTGAAGCTCAAGTCAGACGAATGGCTCCTAGTTTGGCAACGGAGAGAGGAATTTACCAAATAGAAAACTCTAATGAGCCATTTGTAATGGTAGGGCCATTCGCCGATCGCAAAACAGCAGAGCGATGGCAGCGATATCTCAAAGATTTTGGCCTCAGCAATGCACAGCTTTTCTACGGTAGCTAGCAATTTTAGATTTTAGATTTTAGATTTTAGATTGAGCTACAATTTAGAATTAAGAATCTAAAATCTATGAACAGGCTAGAACAGATTCAACAAGTGACAGTCACAGCCCAGCAAATGCGCGATATCGAAGGGCGCATTTTTGCTGCTGGGATGCCAGTTGCTGCTTTAATGGAAAAAGTGGCGGGTGCGATCGTCGATCGCATCATCGGCGACGGGGGACTGGTGAAGCATTTGGGTGCAAGTATTTTGGCCACACCGAAAAATTATCCCCCCAATACTTCCCCCCTTTACAAAAACTTCCCTCCCCAATTCCGAAAAGTTACTATTTTAGTTGGGCCCGGTCACAATGGTGGCGATGCGTTGGTAGTTGCTCGCGAGTTACATTTCCAAGGTTTTATTGTTGGGATTTATTGTCCGTTTCCAAAGCTCAAAGAGCTAACTTCCCAACACGCTCAATACGCGAAAAGTTTAGGAATTCCTTTCTACGAGCAGATCGATAATAACTTACTGAAAGATTGCGATCTAATCATAGATGGGTTGTTTGGATTTGGATTAGAACGAGAAATATCAGACCCAATTGCTTCTGCAATTAACCAAATCAACCAATTAGCTAAACCAATTATTAGTATCGATCTGCCTTCTGGCATACACACC
>NZ_JACJUP010000883.1:0-3108 GCF_014748295.1 Planktothrix sp. FACHB-1355
AGTTAAATAGGGGTAAAACAGTAGCCTAAGCTGTCATCCCTCTTAGCAGGAATTGCTAACAGGGTGACAACTATGGCTCAAAGCTTGACAGGGGCTGCTTTTCAACTCAGTCACATCTGGAAAAATTAGCCCAAAAATCTTGCGGTCAACAACGAATTCATGAGACTTGTAGCTACTGGTACTTGACAATAGTATCAATAAAGTCCAAAAATCGGTGCATTTTTTTTCAAAAGCGCTGTGGTACAACACATACTGTACAAGGGTTTCAGCAACACTTGTCACCCGTCAGGGGAAGAGAACAATACAAATTGTTAAGTGCAGAAACTTATCAGTTCTTTTTTGCAATGAAAAAATATATTATCAAATTTACAACTATTGTCATCTATCCGAAGACAGATTAAGCATTCATGTTAGACATCAACGGTCTGTTTGACGAAGGCTTTTACCTAGCCCAAAACCCAGATGTAGCCCAGGCAGTTGCCCGTGGCGGATTCGCTAATGGCTTGGATCACTTCAATCGATTTGGTAAATTTGAACGTCGCGATCCGAGTGCTTTATTTGATACAGGTTTTTATTTGGAGTTGTATTCAGATGTCGCCGCTGCGGTGAATAATCCCCAACTCAGTGCGATCGATCACTTTGTCAATTTCGGGCAAAAGGAAGGACGTGACCCAATTCCAGAGTTTGTCAATGGCTTCTATTTGCAAAGCAGCCCAGACGTGGCAGCAGCAGTCGCGGCGACAGCGGCAGCGCCAGACCCCTTGACCAGCTATCAACATTTTGTGCAGTTCGGTCAGTATGAAAATCGCAACCCTGGCCCAGACTTCGAGACTGGTTTTTATTTGCAAAAGTACCCGGATGTGGCGGCAGCGGTCAGACCCCGTGGTTTGAGCGCGATCGAGCACTACATTGAATTTGGTTTGGAAGAGGGACGTACTAGCGATCGCCCAGACCCCGACGAAGACCTCAGCCTTGCCAGCGGCTTGGGCAACCTTAAAGGTACCAGAAGTGTTAGCGATGAAGTCGGCAATGGAGACGAAGAAGATCTTTACGGCTTTACTTTGGATACCACCAGTGCTGTCAACATATCCCTCAACGGTTTAAGCAGCGATGCTCAGCTAGAACTAATTTCAGACATCAATGAAGATGGCGAACTCGATCGCGATGACATTCTCGCCGAATCCGATGCCGCAGGTACAAATCCTGAAGTACTCAACCTGAGTGCAGTCGATCCGGGTACCTACTATGTAAGGGTTTTGCAGGCATCAGGCAGCACCAAATACACCATGAACGTATCGGCAGCAGCTACAGCAGACCCGTCAAATCGACCCATACCCCCGCAGCCAGAAGGTTTTAATTACTACTTCGGACGCGGTTTGGTTAATGTCCGAGCGGCATTGGCACAGGCTACCGGAACAGAAGTAACTGCTGCCGCCAAACTCACCGAAGAAGATGGCCGAAATTTCGGCGATTTGAACTTGATCGATGCCGAGACAGCTTACGCTAGAGGTATTACAGGCAAAGGCATTGTCGTAGCCGTTTTGGATGAAGGCGTTTCCCTAAATCACCCAGACCTCAAAGATAATATCTGGAAGAACACCAGAGAAGTGGCCGGAAACAGAATCGATGATGACGGGAATGGCTATATTGATGATGTCAACGGCTGGGACTTTGTAGCTAACGATAATGACCCCAACCCAGGCAAAGAAGACGATACTCACGGCACTCACGTAGCCGGAACGATCGCTGCCTCCAGAAATGGTACAGGAACCACTGGAGTTGCCTACGAAGCCCAGATCATGCCGCTGCGAGTGTTGGGCAAACCGGGCGGAGGTAAAGATTCCCAAATTATCGCTGCTATGAATTACGCCATCAACAATGGGGCGAAAGTAATTAACATGAGCTTGGGTGACGATCCGGGAACAAATGGGCCAGATCAAAATAGCGACTACGTACAGGTGCTGGGCTTAGCTCGCGAACGCGGCGTAGTAGTGGCGATCGCAGCTGGAAATGAAAAGGCAAAGCTGAACGCAGTTCAACCGGGCGAACCTGCCTTCCAATCAGCTATCCCGTTCAGTCAGGATCTTGCTGCTAGCGGTTTGGCGATCGCTGTTGGCGCAGTCGATCGCAACCGAAAAGTGGCCGACTTCTCCAACCCAGTCGGCGCTACGGGTAGGTCTTATCCTTTTATATCCGCTCCAGGAGTTGATGTGATCTCCACGGTGAAAAACCGAGGCTATGAGACCAGTGATGGCACATCAATGGCAACACCCCATATTTCCGGTGTCGCTGCTCTCTTGCTGCAAGCAAATCCCAACTTGAGCGTGCAACAAATCCAAGACATTCTCACCGGAACAGCTAATCCCACGGGAATTACCGTTTGATTTAATTTGGGTTAAACTACGCCAGATTATATTTGAAATGGGGAAATGAAAAGATGGATAAATTTAACTATCTCGACATTCCTCATTTCCACATAAAATTAATTTATGACTGCTGAGGATATAGTGACAAATTTTATTGAAATTTACGATAATGCCTTAGATGCAGATATTTGCCATCAGATTATCGAAAAGTTTGAAACCAGCGACAAGATAGTGCGCGGACGCACAGGACAAGGTGTCGATTTAAATAAAAAAGATAGCTACGACCTTACGATCACAGGTCTTTATGAATGGAGAAATCTTCATAGCTTGGTTGTAACTAATACATTCGCATATCTGAAACAATATCTGCGGAAGTACATTTTTGCCCTCGTCGGCGCGATATCTCCTGGAATACTCGATCCGATTTCCGGCAAAGTTGTCACCCTCACTCACGAAAATTTTGCACAATACGAGGCGTTATGGATGGATGAAACCATCCAAAAAATTTATCGACCTTCTTGGATCAACGTCCAAAAGTATATAAAAGGTATGGGAGGTTATCACCATTGGCATTCTGAAATTTACCCCCACCCTCGTGAAGCGGATGACGAACCGCTGCGGCGAGTTCTATTTTTTCAGTACTATTTGAACACCGTAAATGAAGGTGGGGAAACAGAATTTTTTTACCAAAATTTGAAAGTGAAGCCTCAACAAGGAAGACTTGCGATCGCTCCTGCTGGGT
>NZ_JACJUP010000884.1:0-3103 GCF_014748295.1 Planktothrix sp. FACHB-1355
GACCGTCATGGGGATAGAGAGCAATCCCAATGCTGCTACTGATATAAAGTTCGGCATCTTGTAAATTGAAAGGCAGCTTGAAGGCATCTACAAGTCTTTGAGCAACTTTGCCAACTTCTTGCAAACTATGAATTTGAGGCAGTAATATAGTGAATTCATCGCCTCCCCACCGAGCGACTGTATCCCCTTCTCGCAAGCAGCTTGTTAATCGTTCTGCTACAAGTTGCAATAAACGATCGCCCACAGCATGACCTAGAGTATCGTTGATCGTCTTGAAACAATCCAAATCCAAAAACATTACCGCCAGCTTGTTATGATTTCTATGGGAATTTGCCAGGGATAAATCGAGGCGATCGTTAAATAGGTTGCGGTTGGGCAAGTTGGTCAGCAAGTCGTGATATGCTTGATATTGAATTGTCGCTTCTGCTCGCTTCCGCTCAGTAATATCTACAACAGTGCCTTCATAACCCACCAATCGACCCTCACCATCATAAAGCGCGTAAGCATTTTCGGAAATCCAAATTACGCTACCGTCTTTGCGATAAACTTGCGACTCAAAACCCCACACAGCACCCCGTTCTTTGACCAAGCTCATAAATTCAGCACGGCGATTGCAGTCTACGTAAAGTTGATGCTCGATATCGGTGAGAGCTGATAGCAACTCTGATGGTGAATCGTAGCCGTAAATTCGAGCTAACATGGGATTTGCGATCAGGTAATGTCCAATTACCGTGGTTTGGAAAATACCTTCGACAGCATTTTCAAAAATGCTGCGATACTGGCGTTCTGCCTGCCGCAAAGCTTCTTCTGCCTGTTTGCGATCGGTTATATCAATTCCAGTCGCAATGATGTATTTCACGGAACCATCGGCATCGAGGAGGACACTGTTAGACCAGGCAATCAGTCGGAGGCTGCCGTCTTTCGTTAACCAGTAATTTTCATGCTGGTTTAACGACTTACCCGCTTGTAAATCCTCAAATATAGCTTTAACTTGCTTGTTTTCTTCCGGAATCAAAAATATATCCCAGAAATACTTATGCCTGAGTTCATCAAATAGGTATCCTGTTGTTTTTTCACAAGCTCGATTCAAACGAATAACTTTTCCTTCTTGGTTAAGAACTACTACTAAACTGCTAGCAGTGTCAAGGATTGCAGAAACAAAGTTGCGCTCTTGCAGTAATGCTTCCTCGGCACGTTTGCGATCGGTGATGTCGGTGATGAAACCTTCGAGTCCCCGCACTTCCCCTTTTTCATCAAATACTGCCCTTCCTTTTTCCCACAGCCATTTTTCTAAGCCAAATTTTGTATTAATTCGATACTCTACTACATAAGGTTGCTTTTTGCTTACTGCTTCCTTAATGGCATTCAAAACTTTCGGTAAATCTTCCGGATGCGTGAGAGCATTATAAGAAATTCCATCACCTAAGAGTTCTTCACTTTTATACCCAGTTAAATCAAGGCAACCTTCGCTGAGGTATTTCATCGACCATTGAGGATCGTTTGCACAGGAAAAAGCAATACCGGGAAGGGAATCGATCAAGTTGGCCAGCCTTCGCTTACTTGTTTGCAATTCCTCTTCTGCGATTTTGCGATCGGTGATGTCCTCTCGAACGCAAATCCAATACTTTTTTCCGGAAATTTCCAAGGCACTTATCCTCACATATGTAATGAATGGCGTGCCGTCTTTTTTACAATTTTTGAATTCCCCGCACCAAGATCCTTGGATTTGTAACTGCTGGTTTATTCGCTCTATAAGCCAAGCGTTTTCTCCTGATGAATTGGCATCGAAATCTGAGATGTGTTTGCCGATCGACTCACCGCGCTCGTATCCGAACATCGCATCGAATGCTGCATTGGTAAAAAATATAAATCCATTCTCGTCGCACATATTGACACCTTCTACCATGCTTTCCAGCACTCGCGCTTGTGTCTTCAAAACCTCCTGCATCCGCTTCTGGGCGATCAGGGAACCCAATTGAGTGGCAACCCCCGAAACCAAATCTACCAGTTGATTGTCTTCTTCACGAGATTCAAACATAAAAAATACCAGAACTGCCAGCACTCGATCGCTATCGAGTATGGGTATTCCTAACCCGGCTTTCAGTCCGGGTTCTAATGCCATCTGACAGCGCAGAAAAATAGAATCTGGTTCATTAGAAACGTCTTTAATCCACTCTGGCTGCTTGGATGACCAAACTCGACCGGGTAGACCTATGTTATGAGGAAACGTCAATGCTTCGCTCAATTTTCTGAATTTCTCCAGATTGTTAGTACTGCCGTACCAAACTGGGCTGCATTCGAGTGCGGTGCCATCCAAGCGAGGAATCCAAACTTCTCCATACTTCCATCCTGTCGCTTCGCAGACCTGACGCAAGGCTTCTCCCAGTGCGGTATGAAAATCCTGGGACTGGGCGATCGCTAGGGTCATCGCTTCCAAAAGCCGCACTTCTGCTTGAATTTTGCGACCTTCTGTGGTATCTTCCATATTAAAAATTGTCAAATTGTATTATTTGTTGCAAAAAATCATCACACCCTTGTACAGGGTCAGGACAACCAACCCCATTGACTCAAAAAAGCCCTAAGTGCTACAGTGAGCGATCTTTGAGTATTTCAGTCATTAAAGCTTCAATTCTGTTATCAGGTAACGGTTTTAAAATTTTTTTTACCTCATCGGGCTGCACATCGACGCGCAGATCTTGCGCCCAGGATCGCCAGCCGCTGAATAAGCTAGGCTAGTGTTGCGAGAGAATGACTTGCATATAGCAGAGGGAACAGACAAGAAATTTGGTTTCCCGTAAATCCAGGTAGTATTGACTGGGAGAGAGCAATCGTGGGACAAAAATTCGCAAAAACTACACAGATGGAGACGATCGCAGTCTGTAAGCAAAGTATAAATCCGTGCTGGCTCGGCACCTTTAACGGTCGTGCTTGCTCCTCGTAAGTAAAAACCATTTCCGTACTTTACTGTAAATAGCGTAAAATTTCAAACATAGATTCACAGAGCTACAATTAACCGTATAAATCCTAATACTCTGAAATTTCTTTGTTTTTAGTGATTTTACTGATGCTATTACCCGTCTTAGGGGCATTCTATAAACAGGTG
>NZ_JACJUP010000885.1:0-3099 GCF_014748295.1 Planktothrix sp. FACHB-1355
GCTGACCGTCACCTGCGTTGAGGACGCTCACCTGCGATTCTAAGCGATCCATCTCTTTCGCGATCGCTTGCGGCACCCCCGCCTCCTTATGGCGAATCACCATTATATTCATTCCCATCGCCAAATAAGTGATCGCCGTATCCAAAATAGTCTCTCCTTTCGTCAGAGAAGACGTTGCCGGTGCAAAGCTAAGCGTATCCGCCGAAAGTCGCTTAGCGGCGAGTTCAAAACTATTGCGAGTCCGGGTAGACGGCTCAAAAAACAGGGTTGCCACCACCTGTCCTTGCAGCGTCGGTACTTTTTTGACCCGCCGCGACAGCACTTCCCTAAAACTAGCAGCAGTTTGCAACACTGTATCGTACTCAGCAGCAACAAAATCAGCTAGCGAAATAACGTGGCGGCGTGTCCAAGTAGTAGTAGCCATGCGAGTAATTAAGCCAAATTATCTCAGATTTTCACATTAAAACACTTTATTTCGATCGTTCGAGATTATCCCGGCTTTTTTAGACAGGGATGGAGTTCTTGTTGGGTATTTATACGTTATTTATATTTGCCTATCTAAATATTTTTACTTGATGTATAATTAGCCAGATGCCATGCCATAAAAAATTTGAGGGTACATATACCTAAAGATAGAAAAACTATGGAAATTTATTAAATAGAGGTCTGAAAATCTTTACAAATAGGCTGTAGAAATTATAATAAATAAAGCTGTAACCTAAGTTATGGCTAGATGGCTATTAAAAAAAACTAAAAAATACACGCAAGTTATAAAACCTTTTGAGAGATACGGCAAAGATTACACGCCATTGAATTGGGAATAATAGATCGAACCTCCAGGATGACAAACATGAAAGCAGCATTGCCTAGAAACGAACTAGGAAGGCTCGAAGTGCTATGCCAGTATCAAATTCTCGACAGCGATACCGAACAGGCGTTTGAAGATATCGCCCATTTAGCAGCACAACTTTGTGGCGCTTCCATTGCAGTCATCAATATTATCGAGTTAAGACGTCAGTGGGTGAAAGCAAAAGTTGATTTGGACATCAAACAAATACCTCGCGATGCTTGGTTATGTCCAATTTGCGTTCAGGAAGGCGATATAGTAATTATTCCCGATACTCTGAGCGATCGCAGGTCTAGGACAAACCCTATAGTTACGTTTTACCCCTACGTGCGGTTTTACGCTTGTGTCCCTCTGATTTCACGAGAAGGCAAAGCGATCGGATCTCTATGCGTACTCGATCTCGTACCCCGAGAAATCACTTCCGAGCAAGCAGAGTCACTCCGAGCCCTGAGTCGTCAGGTTATTACTCAACTAGAGTTACGGCATCATTTAGCAGACTTAGCTTGTACTACGATCGAGTGCAAGCGTTTGCAGGCAGAACTTAGCCACAGAGAAAAGCTGCTGACTGACTTCTTGGAAAATGCAGCGATTAGCCTGCATTGGGTAGGGCCAGACGGCAAGATCCAGTGGGCAAACAAAGCAGAACTAGATCTTTTAGGCTACACTCCCCAGGAATATATCGGTCAGCACATCGCTAACTTTTACCCAGACAAAGAAGTAATAGATGATATTTTAAGTCGCCTCGCCGCGAATCAGACATTACACAACTATGAAGCTAGGTTGCGATGTAAAGATGGCTCTGTTAAGCACGTCCTCATCGACTCAAATGTATGCTGGGAAAATGGCAAATTTGTCCACACGCGATGTTTTACACGCGACATTACCGCCCGCAAACAGGCAGAGTCAGAACGCGATCGCTTTTTTAACTTATCCTTAGATATGTTATGTATCGCTGGAACGGACGCCTATTTCAAACGCTTAAACCCAGTATTTGAAAAAACTCTAGGTTACACCAATTCCGAACTTTTAGCACAACCATTTTTGAATTTTGTTCATCCCGAAGATCGCTCTTCAACCATCAGTGAAGTTGAAAAGCTTGCTAATGGCTCACCTACCATCAATTTTGAGAATCGCTATTCTTGCAAAGATGGCTCCTATAAATGGCTGGCATGGACAGCTTTTCCTATTGTTGAAGAGGGTTTAATTTATGCGATCGCTCGCGACATCACAACAATAAAACAAGCCGAACAAGAACGCATCCAAATTTTGCAAAGAGAACAAGCTTCCCGCGCTGAAGCTGAGGCAGCGCGAAACCGGATCGTCAATATTCTTGAAAGTATCACCGATGCTTTCTTTGCTTTAGATGATGAATGGCGATTCACTTATATCAATCAACAAGCAGAGATTTTTTTACAGCGAAAACAGTCGGAATTATTGGGTAAAAATATATGGTATGAGTTTCCAGAAGCAGTAAATTCTGATTTTTTTAAGGAATATCATAAAGCTGTATCAGAACAAATCAGCGTTAAATTTGAAGCATTATATTTACCGCTAAATACATGGTTTGAAGTTTATGCTTATCCGGCGCGAGATGGATTATCTGTATATTTTCGCAATATTAACGAACGTAAGTTATTTGAAGAACAAATATCTCAACAAGCCGCTCTAATTGATATAGCAACAGATGCTATTTTTGTGCAAGATATGAATAGTAAAATTCTTTTTTGGAACAAAGGTGCCGAACGCCTTTATGGCTGGAAAACAGAAGAAGCCCAGGGAGAGTATGTTCGTCAGCTTTTGTACGATCGAGAACAAGATAATTATCCCCTAATTGAGAAAAAGCTTGTTAAGAAAGGCTCTTGGCAAACAGAACTGCATCAGCTCTCCAAATCCGGCAAAAAGCTCGTCGTTCAAAGCCGCTGGACACTGGTCTGCGATGAAACAAATCAACCCAAATCTATTCTTGTCGTCAATACTGACATTACAGAAAAGAAGCAACTAGAAGCGCAGTTTCTTCGCGCACAACGCATGGAAAGCATTGGTACTCTTGCAAGCGGCATAGCTCACGATTTGAATAATGTCTTAGCACCAATTCTAATGGCGATTCAACTGCTAGAAATACAACTTGAAGATGATCGCAGCAAACGCCTGCTAAGTAGTCGGACAAAAGTAATCGACACTGTATGAACTTTTGTTAAGGCACTTGCAGGAGTGCGATCGCTACCCCAGGATAGTACAAATGTATTGTAAGA
>NZ_JACJUP010000886.1:0-3054 GCF_014748295.1 Planktothrix sp. FACHB-1355
GCCACCGCCGATTTGCAAGCTCAGTTCGATGCTGTCTCTCAAGGCAATTTGAACGTCCAAGCCACAGTTTACTCAGAAGATGAACTCGGTCAATTAGCTTCTGGGTTCAATCAAATGACCCGGATCATGCTCACGACAACCAGCGAAGCACAACGCCGCGCCGAAGAGCAAGAGCAGGCGAAAGAAGATTTGCAACGTCAGGTCATCCGACTGCTGGACGATGTGGAAGGAGCTGCCAGAGGAGACCTCACCGTGCAAGCAGAAGTCACTGCCGATGTACTGGGAGCCGTCGCCGATGCCTTTAACCTCACCATTCAAAACCTGCGCGATATCGTGCAACAGGTGAAAATAGCAGCCCGTCAAGTTAATAAAGGTTCCTCGGATAACGAACGGTTTGCCCGCGAACTGTCTGCCGATGCGCTGCGGCAAGCGGAAGAACTGGCGGTGACTTTGAACCAGGTGCAGGGCATGACCGAGTTGATCCGACGAGTTGCAGATAATGCCAAACAAGCAGAAGATGTGGCTCGCTCGGCTTCTGTGATGGCTATTAAGGGCGGTGAAGCTGTGGAACGAACGGTAGCCAGTATTCTGGGGATTCGGGAAACAGTAGCAGAAACTACGCGAAAAGTCAAGCGCTTGGCAGAATCGTCCCAGGAAATTGCCAAAATAGTTGCCTTGATCGCTCAAATCGCATCCCGTACTAACTTGTTGGCTCTCAACGCCAGTATTGAGGCCGCGAGGGCGGGAGAAGCGGGCCGGGGTTTTGCGATCGTCGCCGATGAAGTGCGGCAGCTGGCAGACAGATCGGCCAAAGCACTCAAGTCGATCGAAGAAATTGTGTTGCAAATCCAAAGCGAAACCGGTTCGGTAATGACCGCAATGGAAGAAGCCACCCAGCAGGTGATCGAAGTTACCAAACGGGCAGAGCAGTCCAAGCGCAGCCTCGACGACATCATTCAAGTGTCCAATCGCATTGACGCCTTGGTACGTTCGATTACCGCCGACACCATCCAGCAGACCCAAACTTCCTACAACGTGGCCCAAGTTGTCCAATCTGTCGAGCTGACCGCTCAAGAAACTTCTCAAGAAGCGCAGCGGGTATCGGGATCGTTGCAACACTTGGTTGGTGTTGCTAGAGACTTACTGACATCCGTTGAACGGTTCCGCGTGGAAACACCAGAAAGATGAAGGGAAAAAGAAGGCAAAAGTAAAAAGTCAAACCACAAAAGCAAAAGCAATAAGTCGCAAAAACGCTCCTAAAAGCAGAAAAGAGCGCAACTTTCTGCTGTCTGTTTCCTTTTTCCCAATTCCATTTTCTTCTTTTCTAGATTATTTATCCGGTTTGACTGCAAACGTTTGATATCTCTTTTTCTTGCTTTCTCTCTCCCTCATCCGCCCAAATGTGCAGCATCACTAATGGAAATTGGGAGTAGGTTTTTGGGCACAATAAATTTAAAAGTATATACTTAAGTGGTGAGAGGCAAAAATAAGCAGTTTTACGGAATCGCGTCAAGAATAATAACGATCGCAAAAATATACCGCACAAAAACAGGTATTAAAAATCTAGGTTTGCAAACCGAGAAATAGATAATTCTTCATCAATCTCCAGCAATCGTTCCGTTGCACCTCACATCTGCCAGGGGTCAATTCCTCAAAACCCTGTCAGGGCGGACGCATCTTACCCTATAAGGTGATGGGTATTGCGACGTTAGGATAAATTAGAGCTATCGGCTACAGTGCTGAGTACCGAGTAACCACGAGAAAGCGTAAAGTAAAGTACTTTTTTCCAAAACTACAGTGTCGGCAAAAAACTAAAATTGAAAACTCAGCACACAGACAGCACGCTGACGCGATCGCTCACGCTAACAAGCACTCTTATGGGGACATGGCTATGCTGCCGGAACAACAACAGCGCATTCTAGGCTATTTCATTGAAGAAGCCAAAGATCACCTCAATACCATTCAACAGGGTTTGCTGAATCTGCAAAGTACCATTGATGACCAGGAAATGGTAAACGAGGTCTTTCGCGCTGCTCACTCGGTTAAAGGGGGGGCAGCAATGCTGGGTATTCACAGCATTCAAAAAACTTCTCACAGACTGGAAGACTATTTCAAAGAACTTAAAGAACGTCCGATTAAAGTTGACCAAAAGCTGGAAAACCTGTTTTTGCGGGTATTTGATACCCTCCAGTTGCTCTTAGACCATCTGCAAGGGCCTTTTGGGTTGTCGGAGGATGTGGGCGAAAATATCATGTCGGATGTCGAGCCGGTCTTTGATGAACTCAAACAGCATCTCGACTTGTTAGGAAATCAGGGCCGCCCGCCGAGCAAAGCGAAACCTTCCGAGTTGCCAGCACTAAATGTTGCCGATTTTGGGCAAGAGGTGATGGCAGTTTTGCGGCAAATGTTGCAGCTATTCAAACCACCGTCTTGGCCGAACAGCCGTCAAGAGCTGCAAGAGTGCTGCAATCGCTTGATTGCGCTTGGGGAAAAGTTTAATTTGCCAACCTGGATTAACTTGTTACGGATGTGCGAGGGTGCTTTAGCCAACGCCGAACATTCTCACACCACGCTGGCACCTGTTGTTATTAAAGAAATTAAAGCAGCTCAAGAATTGGTTTTGGCAGGTCGCGCTAATGAAATCTCTGCGTCGGCGCAACTGCAAGTACTTCAGCCTATAATTCCAGAACCCGAACCTGCGTCGGCAATCTCTGACGATGAGTTCGACGATTTGTTTTCGATCGGTTCGGAGCCGGAAAGTACATTAGACGAACCACTAGCGGCACAAATAGAATTAAGCGAACCCTTCGGCTTTTCCGGTGGGTTTGATGCGGATGATTCTGATTTTGGCTCTGTCACATCGCAATTTTGGGAAACGGAAGAAGCCCAATCTCATCAGCAAAAGGTATTTAGCAATTTCGATTCTTCCACCACGGCACACCCTGCTAAAACCGCCGACCCCACTGGCCCGGAGGTTGGCGCGGCAGAACTGAACACTTTAGCGGATCTGTTCGAGACAGATTTGGAGCTCGATGCAGCTTGGCAAGAAGAAGA
>NZ_JACJUP010000887.1:0-3031 GCF_014748295.1 Planktothrix sp. FACHB-1355
AGATAACCTAATTCACCGCTCTGAAAAGATAGCGCACCTAAATTTCTATTATTACCGGGAAAAGTCCCCACTACAGCAAATTTAGTGCGCGGAAATTCTTTGGCCACAATTTCCGCAGCAGCAACAAATCTGCCTCCGTGACCGATAATTAAATCAAAACCTGACTTGGCATATTGCCTGAATACGTTTGTTACTTCCGCTTCAGATAAATAGTTGGTTTTTTCAGTGTAAGCTATTTTCGCTCTCAGTTGCTGTTCGATCGACTTCAACCCTTCGTACCCTGACTGGCTCCAACTGCCATCGTCGATCGCATCCGGTAGGAGTGCGGCGACTTTAAAAGTGCTTAACATTTCAGAGTCAACACTAGGAGCAGTATGCCTACCCGCTCCACCACAGCCGATCGCAATAAATGGTAGAATTCCTAGAAATAGGTATATTATAAAGATAATCAATCGGCGCATTTGGCTGAGAGACCTATATTTTCAGTTAAATTCCCAGACGCTTACGAATCAGCGAGCCCGCTCCCATAGATAAAATATTTTTATCTAAAATGTCTGACCGATCGCCCTCCTAAAAATTTCGGTGAGAGTATTTTTCACATTATTGATATTGTTATACAATTACCTATAAGTGTTCGGCAACTAAATATGGAAAAGTTTACATAGGCAAGTATGGGCAAGAGTTTTTCATCTTGTTACTGAAGAAATAGCAATCCTACTATCTACTTAGTAGAAGTATTACGCGATGCCTGTAACAATAATGAAAAATTTTTTCTCCCCACTAGCCTGTGTATTTTAAAGTCAGGTTTACAGTACTATTCTCGCCACAAAGCTATGCCCCCTAATAACCCATTCACATTAGGTACTATTTTGGCATTAGGCGGCAAATTTATCGTCATTTCATCTGTGTTACCGCCGCCAATATAGAGTTGGTCGTAATTGAACAAATGCTCTAAGCAGTAAATAGCTTTTTCCAGACGGGAGTTCCATTTTTTCTTGCCAACTTCGTCTAAAGCAGCACGTCCCAGTTGTTCTTCGTAGGTTTGACCTTTGCGAAACGGATGGTGACCCATTTCTAAATTCGGCACTAATTTACCGTTGATAAATAATGCCGATCCGAAGCCTGTACCCAGTGTAATTACTAATTCCACTCCATGCCCAGAAATTGCGCCAAAACCCTGAATATCTGCATCGTTGGCGACGCGCACAGGTTTGTTTAATTTCTGGGAAAGAACTGTTGCTAGATCGAAATCGATCCAATCCGGATCTAAGTTTACCGCAGTTTTAATGATGCCGTTTTGCACTACGCCGGGAAAGCCTACCGAGATGCGATCGAAGTCACCTTGTCCTGCGGCTAAATCTGCGATCGCATTTATTATCGGTTCTGTTTTGGGGGGTTGCGGTGTCGGTACTCGCTTGCGTTCTGTTCGAGGAGTGCCATCTTCGTTCAAAACCATGACTTTGACGCCACTACCGCCGATATCTACCGTCAGGGTGGCAATATTTCCGTTTGCTTGAGCCATTAGCGTTTATGTTAGATCTTCATTACCGCTATTTTATGCAATTTGCAGTTATTTTCGTCGCTCGCTAATTTTCCGTCCCCAACGCTCCCGGTGCGCCGCTAAGCGTCCGTTTCGGCGAACAAGTGATAATCATGATTAGCAATGTCAGGATATACGGCGAAGCATTGAACAGATAATAATAGGAATTGACGCCAACCGATTGCAATGCAGGGCCGATCGCTTGCGCCCCACCAAATAGCAAAGCCGCATACAAGCATTGTATCGGATTCCAACGAGCGAAAATTACCAGCGCCACTGCCATCAAACCTTGTCCGCTGGAAATGCGTTCTGTCCAGCTACCGGGATAATATAAAGATAAGTATGCCCCACCGATCCCAGCCAGAAAACTCCCAGCAATAATGCTGAGCATTCTAATTTTATAAACTGAAATTCCCATTGCTTTAGCTGCTTCGGGACTATCGCCAACCGCTCTTATGTATAAACCCCAACGAGTGGATTTAAAAAACCACTGCATCGCCGGTGCGATCGCCACACCCAAAAGAAAGAGCGGACTAATTTTCAGCGCCGCTTTTATTGAAGGAATATCGCTCCAATTCCCTAACTCAAAAGCAGGTAATTGCGGTGCTACTGGCTGAATAAAAGGTTTCCCTAAGAAAAATGCTATGCCGCTGCCAAAAATAATCATGGCAATGCCGACAGCAACATCGTTTACCTTTTGTTGTTGTGCCAGCCAAGCGTGAATTGTACCCAGTAGCATTCCTGCAAAACCAGCAGTTATGACACCAAGCCAAGGCGCAAGCCAAGATGGAATTCCGTTGGCACTGCTGAGGTAAGATATTGCATAAGCACTCATGGCTCCCATCAATAGGGTTCCTTCCAAACCGAGATTAATTTTGCCGCTTTTTTCTGTTAGGCATTCACCCAGACTAACGAATAGAAAGGGCGCACTACCTCGGATTGTTCCTGCTGCGATCGCCAGCGGTACTCCCCACCAGCCTATACTTTCTGCTGCCATAAGACGATTTTGGATTTTGGATTTTGGATTTTGGATTTCCTGCAATTAGTCTTTTGAAAATTGACAATGACTAATTTATGTTTGTGGATTGATGTTTGGGGCTGATATTTGAGGTCGAACGCCTTCTTTAAAGATGGCAAAACGTCCGTACAGAGACTCGCTGAAAAGAATTACCAAAAATACAACTCCTTGGAAAACCAAAACAGTTGCATCGGGCAATTGATGCGCCCTTTGCAGGATGCCACCGCTCGCAAGAATTCCGCCTAGAATAACTGAAACCACCACGGCGGCTAGAGGATTTTGCCGCGCAATAAACGCAACCAAAATGCCGCTGTAACCGTAATTAGCATTCAGCGATTCGTTAGCGCGACCGTGTACCGCCGCCACTTCTACCATACCTGCTAAACCCGCACAAGACCCGGCTAGGAAACAAATAATTAAAGTTAGTTTCCCTACTGGCAATCCAGCGATTTTGGCAGCCCGAATATTACCGC
>NZ_JACJUP010000888.1:0-3085 GCF_014748295.1 Planktothrix sp. FACHB-1355
GGGACTGGAGGCTAGAGCTTCGGTCAAGCAATGGCGGAAACCGGTTGTTTGGTTGTAAAACCATAAATTGGGTTTTTCAGCTAAATAAACCGGGTTTTTACTTGCATAGGCCAAATTCTTAACTGACGCTCTAGTCGGTAATTCCTGTCTCCTACTCCCTATTAAGCTTTTGGTAGCTAAACGTTTTGTCTGCTAAGACAAAGTGACTCAAGAGGCTATGCTGTTGCGGGGAACACCCTCTAGGGCGTCTTCCTCAGTTTCAAAAATTTCAAACACTGAATCCATCATAGTCACTTCAAACACCAATCTGGCTTCTGGATGCACGTTGCAAATGCGGAAACTACCCTTCACCTTGTCAGCATCCCGCATTCCCGCTACCAACGAAGTCAGGCCAGAACTGTCAATAAAATTGACCTGACCGAGATTGACCACCACATGACGGCTGAGCTTGGAGATACACTCTTGCAATTTAAGGCGAAATTGCCATGCTGTTGTGATGTCTAAGCGGCCTGTAGGCGTCAAGACGATAACGGTAGTGCCGTCTTGGAGCGTGTGTGTTTTTTGCTCGATGTGAATCACTGCCCCTCCCCTTTAAATCGTAACTTTCTACAGCTTACGCACATAGCCTCAATCCGAGCAACCATCGTACAAACACCTGCTTTACGTGTATATAGGGAAACCTGAGATTCAGGCTTGTCGCTTCTTTGACATTCCCAGAATAAAAGCCTATTGCTTTCTTGGGTTCAGATTGCCATTTCGAGATATCTCTATTCAGGCTTACGTTCCGATCTTCCAGGATACTGGGTTTGAGTTTATATCTTCTCAAATTACATCCAAGGCAATGACGATTCTAGTTTCCCCAAGCTTTAATTGTCTCAGGCGGTAACCGTCACAGAGCTAGAAAAGCAGGTAAGCGTTCTCTACCTTAAACTGTCACGTTCAGACGATTCAGCTATTGACTCGACACTGCTTTTGTCTTGTTAATAACCCCTTGGCTTGCTGCTGTTCTAAGCCCGCACATTTTATTCCGGGCTCAGTGACTTCCAGTAGTTTAGCTCACACATTCCCTACAGGAGTAACCCAATTAGCCCAATCTTGAGGCTTCAGAAAAACTTCATATAATTGAGCTTCTGGTGTGTTGGGTTCCGGTTGATAACCGTACTCCCAGCGTACAAGAGGCGGTAAAGACATAAGAATCGACTCAGTACGCCCGTTTGTCTGGAGGCCAAAAATAGTACCTCGGTCGTAAACGAGGTTAAATTCCACATACCGCCCTCGGCGATAAAGTTGGAAGTTGCGTTCGCGATCGCCATATTCTATTCCTCGGCGTCGTTCTGCGATCGGCAGGTAAGCCGATAGAAAAGCATATCCGCAATCTTGCACAAAAGCAAACAGCTCTTCCCAAGTGCGCTGTTTGAGATCGCCGATAGATGCACTGTAAACTCCTGCCAGTCCATTTACATCTGGCCCTCGGTATAATTGTCCCTGGCCATCTTGGTAATCAAAAAATATGCCACCGACTCCCCGCGTTTCCTGGCGATGTTTTAAATAGAAATATTCATCGCACCAGCGTTTAAAAGTAGGATAGTATTCCGAATAGTGGCCATCGCAGGCTTGCTTGAACGTTTTGTGGAAATGGGCGGCATCTTCTGCAAAGGGATAGTATGGGGTCAAATCAGCGCCTCCACCAAACCACCAAACAGGGCCAGCTTCAAAGTAGCGATAGTTGAGGTGTACGGTTGGCACATAGGGATTGCGCGGATGCAAGACCATTGATGTGCCAGTCGCGTAAAAGCGATGCCCTGCTGCTTCTGGGCGTTGTGTCAGAATTGATGGTGGCAGATGGTCGCCCCAAACCTCTGAAAAATTCACGCCTCCCTGTTCAAATACTCCCCCTTCGCGGAGTACGCGAGAACGACCGCCGCCACCTTCCGGTCTTTCCCAGCTATCTTCCCTGAAAGTGGCGCTGCCATCCAGCTGTTCCAATGCCTGACAAATATCGTCTTGGAGCTTTTTCATAAACTGGCTGACTCTGGCTTTTGAGTCAGCGGGCGGAATATTTTGCGGGGTTGTTACCTGCGAAGTCGAAAAAGCTGTCATAATCTCAAAAAAGTAATCTAATCTGGTTAACCGACAGTGGTTTAATTGTCCGAAACTCTTGAGAATGAATTGTTCACCATCAGGCGCTCAGCCCTAGTATCGTAGGTTCCAGTTTCATCCGCCGTCGCCAGTTGGCGACTTCGCAAAAAGAGTTCTTACCTAGTACGATGATGGTCTTACACAGCGTCCGGAGGGAGGTTTTGCATTTCTGTAAACCCAGTAGCACTAAAGTATTTATGCTTCGGTACGGCTGAGCGTATGCCTCCAAATCCCTGAAAAATTCAGAGAACTTCCATCGCGGTACTACGATGTAGGCCCTTAATTTTCCCGCTAGGGCTGTTTGAGGTCAGGAACAGTTCCAGCCCGACCCTTTTAAGGTTGATTGGGGCATTAATATAATACATTGAAAATCAAGATCGATCTGACGATCGGTCAATTTGGATATTGGTACCCCTTTGTCCCAATCACAGGGGAACGATGGTACAACTTTTATTTTCAGCCAATCTGGTAGGTAGGTCTTGCCGGACAAACCGTTTAAATCACTTCTTAAGATTGAGTCGGGATACGGTACAAGATTTAAGAAGGCTCTTAATACCGTTAACATACCCCTTTTCAGTACAGTATCTAAAGGGCTGCTTTGGAAACCAGCTACAGGAGGAGTGTAGTAATGCCTGATTTTTCCTCCCCATCTATCCAGCCTCCTAAAAGGCGTTGGTGCAACTTTTCGCGACGCCGTACATATCAAGTCCTCAGTTCGGCCTCCGTGGAAGCTTTATGGCAAAAAGTCACAGATTTAGCTGATGTTTCCTGGCATCCGCTGCTGGCCAGCACAAATGTCCCCAAGGGGTTGGTTGCCAAACCGGGTTTGATATACCAAGGTGTGATGCGATCGATTCCTATTCCGATTCGCATCTTTGTCGAACAAGTAGAACCGAGGGAATTGTTAAGCGTGCGTATTCTCACTTTACCGGGCGTTGAGGAACGG
>NZ_JACJUP010000889.1:0-3083 GCF_014748295.1 Planktothrix sp. FACHB-1355
GGTGTATTCGGTTCCCAGAAACGTTCGCCAGCGCCCAGACGCTGCTTGAGCTGTAGCCAAAGATCGGGCCATGCGATCGCAGCTGCCGCAGCACCATCCGAGTTGGGTGTTTCTGGCGGCAAGATTAACAATAGCTTGCCATCTTCACCCTTGAGATGTACTTGTAAGGGCAGCACTGGCGCTGGGGGGCTTTCGGGAATTGTCTCGACTGAGGGAGGAACAGAAGAATCTACAGTCATGCGGAGTTGGCGCGATCGGCAACTGACAGAATAACACTATAGTGAAGTACTCCAACTAAACTGCGTTATAGTTGGCGCTTCCAATAATAGCTAGTTTAGAACGGTCTTATTCGTTTTCGGAGTTTCCCGTTTCATCCGCCGATGCTTTGTTGGGAACTTGCTTGCACAAGTCAGGGACTAAACCCCGTCTAAGTCTTACTCAGCGTTCACAGGCAGCAGTCCGCCTTCCACAGACCAAAACTTATTTTCGACAACCGCACCTTGGATTTATGCAATAGCGACCAGCTAGGTTTGGTTCTTCCCCGATCTCTGCCGAGTACATACTTGTAGACCTAAAAATTTAGGTGGCCTCTTAGTCAGCAACCAGTAAGAGTATAACCTAGCGTCAGATTTCAAAACCAAATACAGCTAAAGCAATGTTTTCTATTCTTCGCGACACCGCCCGGGAAACTTATTCCCAGACTTATATCAAAATTCCGTTAAATTTCTGCGCTTTCACTTCTCAGGTAGGGTGGGCAATGCCCACCATCGGACTCGGCTAAGAAACCCGGTTTCTTCAAGAAACCGGGTTTCTTCAAGGAACTATTTTGCAGAAAGCCGTCGATAAATCGTAGCCAAAGCATCTGCATCGCCCACATTACCCGGAAACAGCACCACCGGCAAATTGGGAAACTGAGGATGATCTGTTGGCGTCCGCACCATCGAACAACCGGCTAAAATCTGCCCCAACAAACGCGCCGAAGTCAAGGCTAAACCGGTACTCAACACATCGTTGGAAGTAATCCCACCTTTACTAATGAGAAATCCAATATCGTCAGGCAAACCGCGCACGATATCCATTAACAAAGTGGAAACAGCCACACCAAATTGCAAGCGCGTCTGGGTATCGTTAAATGTGAGTTCCTGACGGCTGGTATAAACTACGGGCGTTTTACCGTCAGCATGGATATCCTGTAGAGTTTTCAGCGTTTTGTCTAACAAAGCGGTACGTTGCACTTCCTCCTCATCGAGTAGGTGAGACACATCAACTTCGATGCCAACTATTCCCTCCTCTTGCAAAAGACGTTCCAGCTGTTCGGTAGTTTTTTTAACGTGAGAACCGACAATTACTGCCCCCGGTTTTCCTTCGCGCACATATTTTGCCATATCTTCGGCGGCGATCGGTTGCGGAGGTAGAGCAGCCAAAGCGGTTAAAATACTGGCAGCGCTGCGAAACAGGAAGCGTTTGCCCTGACTTGCGGCAGTCAGGATATCTGCGGCAAAGCGATTTAAGTCAGCTTGAGTTTCGCCATCCACAACGCCACATTGATTATCTGCCAGTTTCATCAGTCTTTCCTGACTGCCGCTGCGAATATCTGCCAGCAAAAATCTCTCTACGGCATCTGCTTCAATTCTGCCTTTTGTCTTTTCTTCTACATAATCGGGCAAATAACTGTGGTGATAGCCAAAAACGGAATCGCGGGCAAATTCGGTTTCGTGGACTGGCGTTGGGACACCGTTGACAATCAAATAATGCACGCTGTCGCGGGTGAATCTTCCTCCCTCAAAAAAGGCTGGTACGAGGAAATGAGCGTCAAAGGGGCCGAGTTCTGCGGCGATCGCATCGGTTTCGACTGGGTAGTGTCCCCGCAGGGTGGAGTCGGAACGGCTGACAACGAGGAAATCCTGAATCTGCTCAGATTCTAATGCTAATTTGAGGTTGTGGCAGACTTCCCGCGTCACATCAGCGGCTTCTTCTGGGGTAAGCGCCCTGGTATTGGTGAGTACAAAGAAGATGGGCGAGTCGTCAGTCAATCCCAGTCGCAATGTCTCGACATCCCAGCGCGTCAGCAGCAAGCAGCTGTGGACTGTCTGAGAACCGGTGGGGTCATCGTCTAGGACTATAATTTTGGGTTTGGTTGTCATTGTGAACGCGAACGCTGATTTTGCAATTTTCGCATTTCTGCTTGTACGCCGATCCCGATCTGCAATGCTTCGTTGAGAAGACGCCCGTATTCGCCTGCGCGATCGTTCACTTGCATCGCTTCTAGAGATCTTAAGTTATTGCTGAACAATTCTGGATTGGCGGCGATCGAGTTTTTATTTTCTCGCAAAATCTTCTCGCTCATCAAGGCGCGGATTAAGTCTTCTCGCGTCAATCTTAGGGCTTGGATCACTTGGCTTCTGTCGGTTAAACTGGTGTTGGCAGAACCTGCTATTTCGAGGCGATCGCTAATATCTATGGCTGTGAGTACGGCATGATATCGATCGATATCGTCGAGTAAATTGACAAGCAATTTCGGGCTGTGCTTTTTTAACCAAAACCACCTGCCAGCCAAAATAGAAATTGGCACGATAATTAGCAGCAAGATGGTTACATAAATGGAAGGGCCGATCGCTGGCAAAATTATAAAGGTATAAAGCCCTCCAACGACGATCGGAGTGAGAGCGATCGCAATCAAGATTTCGTTAACCAAAAAACTCAATCGCTTGCCAGCATCTTGCAGCATCGATGGTCTGAATACATCATCCGGATCGATGCCGCTTAAGTGCCTCAGTTCTCCCTTGCTAATTTCTAAGCTCTGTAAATCCGCTCGCACAAGCAATTCCTTTTACTCAGTTATATGCTGTTTTTGCAATTTTTTCATTTCGTCTTGTATGCTCAAACCGATCTGAAATGCTTCGTTTAAATAACGTCCGTATTCGCTTGCTTGTTCGTCTACTTGCAAGGCTGCTAAAGCTGTCAAGTTATTGGCAAATAATTCTGGGTTTATTTTGATAAATTGTTCGTTTTCTCTGAGAACTTTCTCTGTTTTTAAGGCGCGAATTATATCTTCCCGCGTTAGTTTCAAAGCTTGAATTACT
>NZ_JACJUP010000089.1:0-10735 GCF_014748295.1 Planktothrix sp. FACHB-1355
TCGATCGCTGGCGGCGTATTGCCACGGAAGCAGCCGAACAATCAGAACGTCAAATCGTACCCACAATCCTCGAACCGCTTCCCTTTACCACAGCATTAGCATTATATCAAGCCCATCATCAATATATCTGCGTCGAACGCGGTCACCATCCTCACCTACTAAATTGCCTAACGCACACACCCCAAAGAGCAGTGACTGTAGCCACCGGCCCAGAAGGAGGATGGACAGAAGCAGAAATAGAAACAGCTTGCGCCGCCTCTTTCCAGCCAGTTTCTCTCGGTCGCCGCATCCTAACTGCCGTACTCGCACCAATTGTCGCCCTCTCCCTGGTGGCAGCAGCCGCAGAAATGGGAAAAATGAATAATGAAGCGAAAATGTGACAGATCCCACACTATAATCCATATTTAAGATAGCTATGATAGATCAAGTTGCCGCTGCATTCGATCGCAAGGACTACCGAGAAGCAGCCCGCTTACTCAAACAACTAACACAGCAATCGCCCCAAGACCCTTGGGTGCAATTTTATATCGGACGCCTGCACGAAGTCACTGGCAAATCGGAAGCGGCAGAAAAAACTTATCGCCAGTTGCTGCGTAACACAACCATTCCCAAGATTATGGCGGTCGCTCGTCAAGGATTGCAGCGTTTGGAACAAAATGAAAAACAACGACGCCAACAAGCGATCGCAATGGCAAAAGCTGACCCCAAAAATACACAACCGGGCGTCCTCATCTTAGAACCGATAAGCAGCGAAGCCAAAACCCAAGCTGCCAAAAACTTTGCCCGCATCATGAACCTCGATCCTTACAAAGCGCGGCTATTGCTACCCAGTCGAGGTTGGCGGCTATATCGCACAGGTGCGATCGGCGAATTGCAACTATACAATCAAGAGTTGCTTTCTGCAAACATTCCCAACTTTTGTGCCACCCTAGCCGATATTCAAAAAATCAACGTTTTTCGCGTCAGCCATTTCCAGTCAGTTTCCCCTCAACCCACAGTCGTTTGCCACAACCAACAAAATCAGCTCGGTTCCCTCAGCTTTAATTGGCAAGAAGTGCGCCAAATCATCCCAGCGCGGTTGCCCATATTTGAAGAAGTTGTAGACCACGACCATCTCAAAAGATTGCAACGCCGAGTGGAAACTCAAGACTGGGCCCAAATTTGCGACCTACACCTACCCAGCAGGCGTTCGATTCTCCGCATTTACGATAGCGCCTACGAATTTCAGCAAGGGGTTGACTTTGCCTCCGAACACGAAATAGCTACCAACAGGAGAAACTGGAATCGTTTGATCGATTTTCTCAATTCTCGACTGTCTCATGCAAAAGTTTTAGCTGACTTTACCAGCTTTGCCGAGACAGCAATCGATCGCAGCGAACTTTTAGACAATATCCCATCCCACATCGAGCTGTTTCGTAGGGCTGAGTCCTACTGGGACCCAGCCTTCCAATTGTACAGCGGGCTAGTTTTCCTCAAATATTTGCCGTCAAATGCTATTTAGAAGTTTTTACCTGACGGGCCATATCCAGAAATGAGCTCATATTAGCTCCAGGACGTCGGCGACCGTTTGTGCTTGAGAGCGTAAGCAAATAGTTGGGAGCAAACGTAGAAGGAGCTTGGGGTTCGCTCTTGGCGTTAGCTTTTGCCACAGGTGCTGCTGCTTTGACAGCTTCTGGCTTGGGTGCTGCTTCTGCTTTAGCAGGCTGGGGTTTGGGTGCTGGGGCAGGTGCAACTGGTGCAGGTGCAGCCGCTACCGCCTCTGCAACTTTGGCAGGTTCCGCTTTGGGTGCTGACTCTACTTTCACCGCTTCGGCTTGTGCAGGTTTACTGCCATTACCCGTTTGGGCAGCTTGCGATTCATCTAATTCCAAGTAGTATCCACGTCCCTTACGAGTTTTAGGAGCGTTTGATTTGTCTTCCTTAGACTTCTTCCCAATGCCTAAAATTCCGCCAAAAAAGGCCATAATTCCCCCAAATATATTTTTGATAAAACCAAACATGAGAATTACCCCTGAAGGTTACCAAGTGGACTGAGAAAAGGTTGAAAACGTATCTCAAATTTCTGCCGCTTCCAACTAAAAACCTACAGGCTGGCTGTCAAGACACATAAGTTCATGCACAGCTTAAGATTTTTAGCGTGTGACAATCAAAAAATTAGAACTTGTGTGCGTTCAGGTTTAATTATGAAGTTTCACACTACTTATTGCAAGATTTTTTTACATTGCTTAACAATTATTAACTTTTCAATTTCATCTGGTCAAGGCTTGCGGAATAAGTGAGTATTTATTCCTAAAATAACTTGACAGAATATTTAAGAATTTCTTGATAAAGAAAAGTATTGAGGAGTGGGTATAGAAAATTAGATATTGTTTCCATTGTTTGCGGTGTAATGCCCGCTGCTAGATTGCCCGTTGCCCCAGGCTGCGCGACCCAGCTTTTTGTAGTGTTAAAATTGTGGTATTGTACATATTCCCGACCGGAATATCGGTTTTCACCAAATCAGGGTTCAACCATCCAAAAGTCTGTGGCGGCAACGGACACCTGGTTAAAATACCTAATTTAAAGTTGCACTCCTATTTCCCATGATTCAGTCTCCGACTCAAACTCCTACCGTTCCCAAGCTTTCCAAAGTAGAAGGATTAAAAGAACGCAGTAATTATTTGCGGGAACCCGTTGCCACAGAAATACTGCAAGACACGAACAGCTTCAGCGAAGACGCCATTCAGATTCTCAAGTTTCACGGATCTTATCAGCAAGACAACCGGGATAATCGGGTCAAGGGTCAAGAGAAGGACTATCAGTTCATGCTGCGTACCCGCTCTCCGGGTGGATTTATTCCGCCGCAGCTGTATCTTACCTTGGATCGGTTATCTCAGGAATATGGAAATCATACGCTACGAGCGACCACGCGGCAAGGTTTTCAGCTGCACGGGATTTTAAAGAAAAATCTCAAAGCCGCGATCGCCGCGATCGTCAAAAGTATGGGGTCAACTTTGGGTGCTTGCGGCGATCTCAACCGCAACGTCATGGCACCACCAGCACCCTTTAAAAATCGCCCAGAATACGACTGGGCTTGGGAATACGCCAACAACATCGCCGACTTGCTCACTCCTCAAACAGGCGCTTACTACGAAATTTGGCTGGATGGAGAAAAATTTGTCACGGGTGAAGAAAACCCAGAAGTAGTAGCGGCGCGGCAGAGCAACAGCAACGGCACGATCTTCCAGGACAAAGAAGAGCCGATTTACGGCACAAATTATATGCCCCGGAAGTTCAAGTGCAGCGTCACCGTACCGGGAGATAATTCGGTTGACTTGTTCTCCCAAGACCTGAGCTTGGTAGTCATAACCAACGATCGGCAAGAGTTACAAGGATTTAACGTTTACGCAGGTGGCGGACTGGGACGCACCCACAACAAAGAAGAAACCTTCCCCCGCGTTGCCGATCCGATCGGTTATGTAGCAAAAGAAGATGTCTACGAATTGGTCAAAGCGATCGTCGCCACCCAGCGAGATAATGGCGATCGCGCCGATCGGCGTCATGCACGGCTGAAATACCTGCTGGAAGAATGGGGCGTCGATAAGTTCCGCAGTGTTGTCGAAGGCTACTTCGGCAAAGCGATCGCACCATTAAAACCCCTGCCGGAATGGAAATATCTCGACTTCCTGGGTTGGCACGAACAGGGAGATGGCAAGCTTTTCCTGGGTATTTCCATCGAAAGCGGTCGGATAAAAGATGAAGGCAACTTTAAACTGAGAACCGCCCTGCGGGAAATCGTCGAGAAACTTCAACTGCCCATGCGGGTGACACCCCATCAAAATGTCGTTCTCTACGATATCGCACCAGAGCAACAGTCACAAATACAGCAAATACTCGATCGCTGCGGTATCAAAAAAGTATCCGAGATCGACCCCATAGTGCGCTACTCGATGGCTTGCCCCGCCCTACCCACCTGCGGTTTGGCCACCACCGAATCAGAACGAGCGATGCCCGGTATTTTAGACCGAATTCGGGCCCTACTTACCAAAGTAGGATTGCCAGAAGAACACTTTGTTGTGCGGATGACAGGTTGTCCCAACGGCTGCGCTCGTCCTTATCTGGCAGAACTCGGCTTTGTCGGCAGAGCTCCCAACGTTTACCAGCTGTGGCTGGGTGCAGACCCCCATCAAACTCGTTTGGCAGAACCTTATATCGAGAAGTTGGATATCCAAGATCTAGAAGCAGCCCTAGAACCTCTGTTTGTTTATTTCAAAGAAGAACGCCAACAACAGGTAGAACTGGAAAGTTTTGGTAACTTTTGCCATAGAGTAGGTTTAGAGGCCCTTCGCAGTTTTGCCGCTACTTATCGATCGGCACCAGCTGCGTTAGAGTTTACCAACGGTCATTCAGCTTCTTCTGTTATGGGCGAGACTATAGTCGAGACACCTTCCGAAACCACTGCTACTGCTACGAAAATTCGACGTCGCGTCACTGTTCGCGATGACGTTTATCAACGTCTGAAGGAGGCTGCCGCCACTCAAGGCAAGCCAGTGGTTGAATTAGCAACCGAGGCGATCGAAGCGTATTTAAACGCTAATTCAGACTCACAACCCTCCTAAAGGTTTGTTCGACTGGAAACGCTACCCAAGTTACGCTGTCTATCAGGCGATCGCATACCACAATTATGCGATCGCTTATCACCCTTGTTGCATCCTTTCTATTCGATCGCCATATTTTTCTCAAATCCTGTGGCGATCGCTCCTTGCTTCAGAAAAAATCCGACTGAGGCAAACTATAAAGCTCACGGCTTTGAGCCCGTGAGCTTTGTTGGTGAAGTACCAACACTTACTGCTTGCAGTAAGTGTTGGCTTCTTGTCTCATTTGCTATTGCCACGTTGGAAAACAAGTTCGGGACTCAACCCGATGATGGTTTTACATCGGACGTGGGGCTTCTTTTTGATTTAGCTAAAATTTTTTCAATCTATCACTAGGAAAGCTTCTGTCCTTCTTAGGCCCAGCCAATCTAAAATCTAAAATCTAAAATCTAAAATCCAAAATCCAAAATCGGATGACGACTGTCTCAGAATCTTTATTTGCTGCTATCCAACATTACGAAGCCGGTCGCCTAGCGCCAGCCGAACAGATATATCGTCAAATTCTACAAAAGCAGCCAGATAATCTTGATGCCTTGCAATTACTGGGCTTAACTGCCGTTAGGCTGGGCAAACACGACCTAGCCATTGAATGTTTTCGCAAAGCTGTCAAAATTGCTCCTAATGTGCCAGACTTTCCCTACAATTTGGCTATGGTGCTACAACAGCAAGGGCAGATTGAGGAAGCGATCGCTTGCTACCGACAAACATTAAACCTAGAACCGAATCATCCTGGAGCTTACTACAATCTCGGCAAGGCACTGCAAGAACAAGGTCAACTGCCAGAAGCAACCGTTTGCTACCAGCAAGCTACCATCCTCGCACCCGATTATGCCGAACCTTACAATTGTTTGGGTGTCGTCCTCCAGCAACAGGGACTGTTCCCTGAAGCGATCGCCTGTTACCGTCAAGCCTTGACAATTAAACCAAATTATGCTGAAGCATACAGCAATTTGGGGAGTGTGTTGTTTGGGCAAGAAGAACTAGAAGAAGCGATCGCTTGCTATCGCCAAGCTTTAGCGCTCAAACCAGATAATACTTTAGTTTACGGCAATTTAGGCGGTGCGCTTCACAAGCTGTATCGCTTTGCGGAAGCCATTGCTTGCTATCAAAAAGCCTTGGCGATCGAACCAGATCATCCGATAATTTACAACAATTTGGGCGTTACCCTCAAAGAAATGGGCGAGCTAGAGCAAGCGATTACTTGCTATCAAAAAGCCCTCGCCCTCAAGCCAGAATACACCGATGCTTACAGCAACTTGGGCAGTGCGCTCAAACAGCAGGGTCAGATCGAGGCAGCCATTACCTCCTACCATCAAGCCTTGGCGCTCAATCCTAAATTGCCAGAAGTTTACAACAACTTGGGCAGTGCCTTAGAAGAAGGCGGTCAGTCAACCGAAGCCATGAGCTGCTACCGTCAAGCCTTGGCATTAAATCCCAACTTGACAATGGCACAGAACAATTTAGCCCACGCGCTGATATTTCAAGGCGAGATAGAGAAAGCATTAACTTACTTACAGCCGAACAGCCAACTCAATCCAGACGATCGCTTCGATCGCGCATATCTGCTACTATTAGCTGGCGATTTCCGACGGGGATTCGCCGAATACGAGAGTCGGTGGCAAAGTCGGGAAACTCCGCCGCGTCCCTTTTCTCAGCCTTTGTGGGACGGCTCGTCTCTAGAAGGGCGAACAATTCTGCTGCACGCCGAGCAAGGATTGGGAGATACAATTCAGTTCATTCGATATGCTAATTTGGTGGCAACTTATGGCGGTAGCATCATAGTCGAGAGCCCTGCATCCCTGATCCGGTTATTGGAAAGCATTTCTTGTATCGATCGACTAATTCCCCAAGATAGCCCTTTGCCAGCATTTGAAGTTCACGCACCCCTGATGAGCTTGCCCTGGATCTTGGGAACTACAATAGAAACCGTACCGGCAGAAATTCCCTATCTCAAAGCGCCACAATCTTCTGTGCGACTAAAAGTTTTGTCTGACACTAAACTGAAGGTGGGAATTCTTTGGGCAAGCTACTCCAAAGGTAAGACAGCGAGAAAGCGATCGTGTCCGCTAGCTCATTTCCTAGAATTAACTAATATACCGGGGATTGGCTTTTACAGCTTGCAAAAAGATATCGAAGCAGGAGACCTCAACCAGTTAAACCAAACCACCCGCGTGCAAAACCTGTCTCCAGATCTGAACGACTTTGCCGACACAGCTGCGATCTTAATGCAGCTGGATTTAGTCATAACCATAGACACATCAGTTGCACATTTAGCTGGAGCCTTGGGTAAGCCAGTGTGGATTTTGTTGCCTTACGATCCTGACTGGCGTTGGATGTTGCAAAGAGAAGACAGTCCTTGGTATCCCACAGCACGGCTATTTCGTCAGCAACATCCCAGAGATTGGCGTAGCGTATTTGTGCGCGTGGCTGAAGAATTGCGAGCTTTAGATGATGCACCCTCGATCGAAAACAAAAATTAATATCATCTCAAAACTCAATTGCGAGTATTTTTGACTCAACGCTCAGCACACGGCTACCCCCTTTTTGGGCCTCAATGTTCTTCTGCAACTCCCCCACTTTCCCGCTCTCCCGCTCCCCTACTCCCCCCTGTGCATAACGGGGGTAATCGTAGCGGATTTGATATTACTCGTGGCTTCTACCATCGGGCATAATTGCGCCTTTGAGTTCAGCACCGCGTAGGTTAACCCGATTCAAATTGGCATCAATCAGTATCGCCTCGCTCAGAATAGCCCCCGTCAGATTAGACCAGCAAAGTTTCGCTCGATAGAGATTGGCCTTTTGGAAGTTAGTACTTCTTAGGGTTGCCCAACTTACGTTTGCGCCCCTTAAATTGGCTTGGCTGAGGTTAGCAGAAGTCAAATTTACGCCGCTGAGTTTTGCGCGGCTCAAATCTGCCCCACTTAGATTAGCTCCCTCTAAAACAGCTCCGGTGAGGACGGCATTGATAAGGTGGGCTTTCTCCAAAACAGCTCTACTTAAGATGGCATTTGTTAAAATCGCTCCATCTAGGATAGCTTCGCTCAGATTCGCATCGATCAGATTGACCCGATTCATGGGAGCATCAATTAGTTTAGCTCTACTCAGGTCAGCGCCTCGCATTTGGGCCTCACTGAGATTAGATTCGGTCAGGATAGCACCACTGAGATTAGCTCCCTCCAAATTGGCTCCCCGCAGGCTAGCATCGGTCAAACAAGCTTCACTCAAGTCGGCTGTATTTAGATTGGCTGCAATCAGGTTAGCTTCAGTCAAATTAGCTCGCAGGATGGCTCCCCGCAAGTTAGCCTCCCGCAGATTAGCCCCCATTAAGTTGGCTCCTGTGAAATTCGCTTGACTGAGATCTGCCCCGCGCAGGTTGATCTCGCTCAAATCCGCACCGATCAGAGATACTCCCCGCAAATTGGTCTCCCAAAAATCTCTCTCACCCGTCGCATATCGCCTCAGCAATTCATTGGCATCCATACTGTATGTCCATTTGTGACTTTATCCCCAGAGGCGAAGCATTTGGCTTTGGGCATTCCCTCGTGCCCACAAGGGTTTGCACAAACAAATACTTTATCCTGTACTGGTAATGGTTTGTTTCATCGATCATCCCAAATGCCACAAGCTTTTGTTGCATTCTGTTATTTTTAGCTACGCAACAACGATGCCTTCTGAGAAAATCAAAAACAAGGGTCATTGCACAAGTGTCATTGGTCATCAGTCATTAGTCAAAAGCAAACGACAAAAGACAAACGACAACTGACAACTGACAACTGACAACTGACAACTGACAAAGGACAAAAGAATGCCGGACAATCTTAGAAGCCAAGTCGTCACTCAGGGAACGCAGCGTTCGCCGAATCGGGCTATGCTGCGTGCTGTTGGTTTTGGTGATGATGATTTTACTAAACCTATTGTGGGTGTTGCCAACGGGTATAGCACGATCACCCCTTGCAATATGGGAATAAATCAGCTGGCTATTCGCGCCGAAACGGCTATTCGGACTGCGGGTGCGATGCCGCAGATGTTTGGCACGATTACGATCAGCGACGGCATTTCGATGGGAACGGAAGGGATGAAATATTCCCTGGTGTCGCGGGAAGTGATTGCCGATTCGATCGAAACTGCTTGTATGGGCCAGAGTATGGATGGGGTGCTGGCAATTGGCGGTTGCGATAAAAATATGCCAGGGGCGATGATTGCGATCGCTCGTATGAATATACCAGCCATTTTCGTTTATGGGGGTACGATCAAACCCGGCCATCACAACGGACGCGACCTCACTGTTGTTAGCGCTTTTGAAGCTGTAGGACAATACAGCGCCGGGAAAATTGATGCCAACGAGCTGCTGGAAGTGGAACGCAAGGCTTGTCCCGGTGCCGGTTCTTGCGGTGGTATGTACACCGCGAACACCATGTCTTCCGCTTTTGAAGCGATGGGGATGAGTTTGCCCTACTCTTCCACTATGGCAGCTGAAGATGCGGAAAAGGAGGAAAGTGCGGAGAAATCTGCTTTCGTTTTGGTGGAGGCAATTCGCAAACAACTGCTACCCCGCGATATTATCACTCGTAAGTCGATCGAAAATGCTATTTCTCTAATTATGGCTGTGGGCGGCTCGACGAATGCGGTGTTGCACTTTTTGGCGATCGCTCACGCTGCTGGTGTCGAATTATCCCTGGATGATTTTGAAACTATTCGCGCCCGCGTTCCCGTATTGTGCGATTTAAAACCATCGGGCAGATTTGTGGCGACTGATTTGCACAAAGCTGGCGGGATTCCGCAAGTGATGAAAATGCTGTTGGTACACGATTTGCTCCACGGCGATGCCCTCACCATCACTGGTCAAACAATTGCGGAAGTGTTAACCGATGTTCCGGAGGAACCGCCCGCCAATCAAGAAGTTATCCGTCCTTGGAGTAACCCGATGTATTCTCAAGGACATTTGGCTATCTTGCGGGGAAATTTGGCCACGGAAGGGGCGGTAGCAAAAATTACCGGAATTAAGAAGCCGCAGATTACTGGGCCAGCGCGGGTGTTTGAATCGGAAGAAGAGTGCTTGATGGTAATTATCGCCGGACAAATTAAGCCTGGGGATGTGATTGTCGTTCGCTACGAAGGGCCGAAAGGTGGGCCGGGAATGCGGGAAATGCTGGCACCCACTTCGGCAATTATCGGTGCGGGATTGGGAGATTCGGTAGGATTGATTACGGATGGGCGTTTTTCCGGCGGAACTTACGGGATGGTGGTCGGTCACGTTGCGCCGGAGGCAGCTGTGGGCGGTGCGATCGCTCTGGTGAAGGAAGGCGATACGATTACGATCGATGCTCATGCGCGATCGTTGCACCTGCACGTCTCTGATGAAGAGTTAGCACGCCGTCGCGCTGAGTGGCAACCCCCCAAACCGCGTTATACGATGGGTGTGTTGGCAAAATACGCTAAGTTGGTATCTTCCAGCAGTGTTGGTGCCGTGACGGATTTAGGTTTATTCTAGACCGATGGGTAGATGCGATCGCATCTTCAACAAGATTGCAGATTGCAAATTGAAAAAAGTAATTATTCAATTTGCAATCTCAATTCTGAAATTTCAAATTATCTGAGAGGACAACATCTCAACTATTATGGAAGTCAGTCTCCCTCAGCAGGTTGTTAAAAGCTTCGATCGAGTTAAAGATTTTTCCACAGAAGTTACTCGCAATGCAGTTGATAATGTCAGCCAAACTGCTGACCGAGCAATTAATACTGTTGGCGAAACAATGGAGAAAGCAAAAGATTCCATAACGGCAACTACCGCCAATGCAGTCAACACTTTAGTTGAAGCAACTCATCAAGCTATTAGTACGGTTAGCAATACTGCCGCACAAGCAAAAGATTCTTTAACTGAAACTGCATCTATTACAGTTCATAATATTACGACTGCAACCGATAAGGCCGTCGATAATATAACCGAAACTACCTCTACAGCTATTGAAAACTCTGTTGGCGCTTACATTGATAAGCAACTGGATAGCATCAGACTTTGGATTGATTCTCATGCAATCCTATCATGGGTAACGAAAGCGTTTGTATGGGGAATATCTCACCCCATTTTAAGCATAATTGTG
>NZ_JACJUP010000890.1:0-3074 GCF_014748295.1 Planktothrix sp. FACHB-1355
TAGGTATTCTGGAAATAGTTTTTCAGAGTAAGTTTGATTTAAAATTCCAGTCAAACCCGGACTGATACTTTCAGCAATTACTTGACCGCTGCGGTTAGGAAAAACTCGATAAACTAAGACGCGATCGGCTTGCAAAACTTGATGAATTTGCTCTACGGCGGTATTGAGAATCGTTTCTAGGTCTAAGTTTTCCCGAATGCGTTGGGTAATTGTCAAAATCAAGTTTTCGCGTTCGTACTGTTTTTGGAGAGCGATTTCTGCGCGTTTGCGATCGCTAATATCCAACACCACAGCAATTGCTTGATTCGGATCGTCCTCTAACTGCACAGCACCCAACAATACTGGGACGCGGCGACCATCTTTAGTGAGATACTCTTTTTCTTGAGGTACCAGGGAGCCTGTAGACCGAAGTTCTTCGAGTACATATCGATCGGCTTCCGCAAACTCTGGTGGTGCGATCGTATCCCATCGCAATCTACCCGCTTGTAAATCTTCCCTGGTGTAAGCCAGCATTGATAAAAAATGATTGTTTACATCGATAATTTGCCCATCTATACTGACAAAACCAATACCAACTACGTTCGATTCAAACAACCGCCGGAAGCGAGATTCGCTGCGCTGTAAAGCGATTTCTCCTTGCTTGCGCGTTAAAGTAGTAGCGACGTAAGTGGCGATAGTTTTAGCCAATCTAATTTCGTCTTTAGTAAACAGATGATTTGTAGTGTATAAAACGACGATTTTGCCCAGGAAATTATTTTGATAACGCAGTGGAAAACAGGCAGATGCTTTAATTTTTTTATTTGCCTCCGTCTCGTCCATTTCCGGTGTAATTTCCTCCTGCTCTTGACAATTCCAAAGCACCATTTTCTCAGTATTGAGCAGTGCGAAGAAAGATTCAAAATAAGCTGCTATGTGTTTGTTACAACTATCTTTTTGGGCAGCATAAGCTTCATGGCAGAAAATTTGGTTTGCACCTACCCTCATAAGGGTAGCACAAGGCGCTTTGAGAGCTTGTTGTATCCCTTCCAAGCCAATTTGATAGATCTCTTCTAGGGTATTGCCTTTGTTGAGTGCAGCTACTAACTGATAAAGTTTATTCAAACGTTCGATTTGTAAATTCAGCGCTGCTTCTGTTTTTTGATGTTCTGCAATCTCTTGAATAAGATTCTTGTTGACTAAAGTCAGTTCCGCAGTACGTTGAGCAATTCTTTGCTCTAATTCGACGTTGAGTTGTGCTAAGGCGATTTCGGCTTTTCGTCGTTCTGCCAATTCAAATTTTGCTTGCGCTAAGGCGCTAGCTTGTTGAATGGCAATGGCAATTTGTACGCCCAAGCGATCGAGAAAATGCAACTCCCACGTTTTCCAGTTACGGGTATCGGAACATTGATGGGCAATCAGTAACCCCCAAAGATAAGATAATGGTTGGGAATCTAGTGGAATTTCCCCAGCAGTTATTTCCGAAACTTGACGTTGGATCGAAATCGGTACGACCAAATTTGCTTTAACTTCAAATTTTTCTAAAAGCTCAATATGGCAATCGGTTAATCCGGCGGTGTAAATATCTGCGATCGCACGTTTTTTACCCAGGCGGTATTCTACCGCCTTATTTTGCTCAAAGCAAGTATCTTTGATGTCCTCATTCAAAGAACTTTTCCATTGAGGCAACACCGACTCTGCCACAATTTTACCGCTCATATCCGGAGCGAACTGGTAAACTAAAACTCGGTCTGCCTTCAATAGCTGCCGTACTTCCACTACAGTTCGATCCAGCACGTTTTGTATGTCTAATGATTGGCGAATTCGCAGAGAAATTTCTGCAATTAATCGTTCCTGTTCCTGTTGTCTCTCTAATGTAGAAATTAATTCAAATTTTTCAATTATATTGCGAACGCAGCGACAGAGAACTTCTGCTGTTAATTTACCCTTCACGAGATAATCTTGCGCCCCGCTTTTCATCGCTTGGACAGCAATTTCTTCGTTTCCCTGTCCGGTGAGCATAATTATCGGTAACTGGGAACAATTTTTTTGTAACTTCAGTTGCTCGATAAACTCCACTCCATCTGCATCGGGCAGCACAAAATCTAGCAGAATCACATCAGGTAGTTCCTGCTGACAATAGCTCAAACCTTCTGCCACCAATTCAGCTTCTATAAAGCGATATTTATATGTGTTTTCTTTTTCTAAAAAGCGACGATAAGCAGTTCTATCTTCTGCCGCATCATCAATGATTAAAACACTTTTTCGCTCGCTCATTTTTGATTAATACTACTATCTGGTATAATTGCCAATTCAAGCCAATAATGCAAAAAATCTGTGATGGTAAATTTTAATTGTTCTAGCCCCATTGGTTTGAGCATATAACTGTTCGTACCGTTCTGGTAACAATCTCTAACATCCTTGGGATTAGACGAAGAAGTCAGCACCACAACTGGAATAATTTTTAAAGTATAATCGTGCTTGATTTGTTGAATCACATCTCTTCCATCAGTTCCGGGTAAATTCAAATCCATCAAAATTATCGACGGACGGGGTGCCTGTTCCGCATTGGCGTAAGGGCCTTGGCGATAGAGATAGTCAATGGCTTCGTCTCCATCCCGCACCCGATGAATTGGAGCTTTACATAACGATTGTTTTAGCACCCTTTCCAAGGCGGTAAAATCTTCATCGCTATCTTCAACAACTAAAATCATTTTTCTCCCCTTAGCAGATTTAACATTTTGTAAGAATCATTAAGTATTTAAGCTCATTTCGGTAATGTGAAATAAAAGGTACTGCCTTCCCCGTAGTTAGATTCTACCCAGATTGTGCCGCCGTGTCGCTCTACAATCTTCTTAACAATAGTTAGCCCCGCGCCGGTGCCGCCGCCGTACTTCCCAGGAGAGTGCAGGCGTTTGAAAATCCGGAAGATGCTATCTAAATGCTTTTCCCTAATCCCAATCCCATTATCTCGCACGTAGATAGTCCAGAATTGATTTGGAGAATTTTCCATAAAATTCTTTACATTTGGGGGATGGTTGTCGAGAAAACCTTCTTCTACCAACTTTTCTGGACTTTCATTAGACATCTCCAAAAAT